>DAOTUR010000025.1:0-6016 GCA_034436915.1 Anaerolineae bacterium | reverse complement strand
CCTTGCCTTTTGCGGGACTGAAAGTCCCGCTCAAACCATCTTTTTGGGCGTGTTTGGGCGGGGTTTTCAACCCCGCAACACGGGAGACAGGGACTTTCAGTCCCTGGCGCAAGCGCTTTTGCCGCGTGATGAGGGGGGCGAAGACGCACATTTTGGCCCACAATGAGCACAAAATCCTTAAGTTGGTGCATATGGGACGCATGTCTGCCCGTCCCACGTTATTTCAGAATGAAAATTATTGCATCACCGCATACACCGCCAGATCGCCATTCGCGCCGCCCACCGCCAGATGTGCGCCATCGGGCGAGAAGGCTAGATCGCCCACGCTCTCCAGCCCCTCCGCGAAGGTCTGGACGCGCACGCCTGTCGTAATATCCCACAGCGCCACCGTACCATTGGCATCGGCAATCGCCATGTGCGTCTCATCCTGATAGGCGGCTTTATACACGTCTGATCCGACGACCAGTGAGCCTGTCTGCGTGCTGAGAATCGCATCCCAGAACACCAGCGTTTGGTAGCCCAGCGCAAGGCCCAGGCCGTTGGGCGCATAGGTGGCCGTGTAAGGCTCAACCTTTTGATCGGTGAGGAGCTTTGATACCTCTTCGCCGCTGCTCAGATCGTAAAAGGTGATGACGCCTGCGGTATCAACCAGCGCCAATGTTTTGCTATCCGGGCTGATGAGGGCGAAGACGGGCAGCGCAGCATCGGCACTCTGCGGCGTGAGGATGATCTGCGGGGCAAGCGCCGGGGCATCCCAGATAATTACGCCGCTGCTGTCCCATGAGACGAGCCATGTGCCATCAGCGCTGATGGTAACGTTGGGCGCGGTTTCATGCCCCTGAATGCGCTGGACAATCTGCTCATCCTGGAGATTCCAGGCCGCGACCTCGCCGCTGGTCAGGCCCGTGATGAGGAGCGTGCCCTCTTTGTTGAAGACGGCGCTGGACGGTTGCGCCTCTGGTGTGCCAATGGTTGTCACGCGCTGGCCTGTCGTGGCATCCCAGATTTCCACTGTGCTTTGCAACTGCGTGGCGGTATCGTAGGCGAAGCTGGTGCTGGCAACCTGCGTGCCTGCCGCGTTCCAGACGACCCGCGAGATATGAGGATAGGTCGTGGTGGCATCCCAGACCAGAGGTTCCTGTGCCGACACGCTCACAGCCCACAGGCCCATGAGCAGAAGAATCAGACTGATGATTCGCATTCGCAATCCCTTTGGCAGTGGCTAGTAAACGCCTATTGAACCACAAACAGGGCCGAAAACGCAAAAGGCGTAGGGGAATCGCTGAGGACAATTGTCATCCACTGTGTTAGACTTCTCCACCGTTAGCCCAGAATACGCCTACTGAGGAGGCATCTCCTATGCCAAAACGCATTCTTCGCCCACTGCTCGCCCTGGCCCTCTTGATGAGCGCCGCGTGCAGTACGCTCAACACAACGGGCGAGAGCGTGGCGCAAGTGACCTTTAATGGTGCGCCACAGATCAAGATTGTCTCACCCCTGCCCAATGCCCGCTATCAACAAGGCGTGGACGTGTATATTGTGGCGCGGGTGGAAAATGCCGGGCCGGATATTGGCAGTGTCGTGGTGCGCCTCGGTGAAGAAGCCATCGTGCAGGCCACCAAACCCGATGCCAGCGGCGGCGCGGCCTTTACCATCAAAACCCAGTGGCCCGCCACACGCATCGGAAATCAAGTCATCAGTGTGTCGGTGCAGCGGGCCGATCCAAGCCTGAGCGATCTGAAAACGGTTGATATTGAGGTGCTTGGTGCGTCCGCCCCTAGCCCCACCGCCACCCTGCCCATAACGCCCACCATCAGCGAAGCGCCCGTACAGCCCACCGTCGATACCTCACTGCCCGCCAATCCGCAGCCGACAGTCGATACCTCCGGGCAGCCCGCCGTGCCGACCATAACGACTGAGCCGCCAAGCCCTGTTCCCCACCCACCTCTGCCGTGCCGCAGGTGAAGGTGAAGGCAGGGGCGAATGTGCGTAAAGGCCCGTCAACCGCCTTTGAGCCGCCGCTGGGCAGCATGGCCGCCGCTCAGACTGCTGATATCATCGGCAAGAATCTCGATGGCAGTTGGTACAAAATTCGCTTTTATAACGGCGAGGGCTGGATTGCCGCCATCACGGTTGATGTTGTCGGCGATGTAAATAGTGTGCCCGCCGAGGCTGGCCCGCCCACACCCATCCCGGCAACGGCGGCTCCCGTTGTACCGACAGGCGTGCCTGCGACCTCTGCGCCGACCACCGGGCCGGATCTGGTCGTTGTGGGAATTAAAGTTGATCCTCATCCGTTTGTATGTAATGAGGGTTCCAATATAACCGTAACAGTCAAAAACAATGGCACGGCGGCGAGTGTTGGCACTGAGATCGTGATCCAGGATCTCTTCAACGGCCAACCAGGGGCGAATACGAGGACGATTATTGGCGCTATACAGCCAGGTCAGACTGCTGATTCAGGTTTAGCTGCCCTCACAGTGGCGACAAACTATAGCCAGGGACACGTCACACGCGCAATCGTCGACCCGAATGCGAATAACACAGAAACTAACGAGACCAATAACCAATTGGACAGTGCTGTCTATACATTAGCACAGGGCAACTGCCCATAACCACCGTCATGAGGACATGGATTGTCTGTGCCCTCTCATCACCCGTGTCTGAAAACACAACAGGGCCTCAATCATCGAGGCCCTGTTGTGTTTTTGGCTGCGAAAACGGGTGTTAGCTGTTGACGCGGGTGATATACGAGCTGTCTTCAATGTTGACGCGCACGGTGTCGCCTGTGTTGATGAACATCGGCGCATTGATCTCCAGGCCGGTCTCCAGGGTGATCTTCTTGGAGGGGTTGTTGGCGCGATCCCCCGTGACTGCCATCTCCACATCCTTGACCACATATTCCATCGTGGCAGGCAGGGCATAATCGATGACTTCGCCTTCAAAGCTGTTGAGGGTGATGTTCATGTTCTCTTTCATGAACAGCAGATCATCGCCGAAGATGTCCTTACGCAGTTGGGGCTGTTCGTAGGTTTCCTGATCCATGAAGTGCAGGAATTCCCCATCGTCATACAAATACTGAACGGTATTGGATTCGACGCGGACATCTTCAACGCTGTTGCCGCTGTTGAATGACATTTCCGTCAGCGAGCCGGTGCGGAGATTGCGGACTTTGAGGCGGATGGTGGCATTGCCGCGCCCGGTTTTGACATGTTTGTAATCGGCCACGCGGTACAACTCACCATCGCGGGTGAAGGTTGTGCCTTTACGCAGTTGGTTGACGTCAATCATAGAGACCTGCTATCTGATAGGTATTCGGGACGGCGGCAAGTATAGCAAACGGCGTCTGTAAGGTGTAGGGGCATGATGGATCGGAGAAGACAAAACGGGTGAACTATAAGCCGATAGGCATTCGGTTTAGCCTCAATACTTGGGAATCAGAAAAGATATTCGTTTTTGGACACAGCGTGCCGTGTCCCTACCTCTGATTCCGCTGTTTGACCGCCTGAAATAGGCATTTTTGTAGGGGCATGGCACGCCATGCCCTCTGATATGCCTTAATCGAATGCCTATAATTTATAAGACCGCCCGTTGGAAAACAACAATTTTAGTGCGGGCGAATCTCGTCCGGGTTGGCAATGTTGCGATTGCTGTTATACGGCTTGTTCAGCAGGATCGATTCAATGCGCTCTTCGATCTCCGGCGTGAATGAGATGTCCAGCGCCTTGACATTCTCAACGATTTGGGCGGCTTTCGTCGCACCGATAATCGCGCTGTCCACATTGGGATGATTGAGCACCCAGGCCAGCGCCAGCGCGGAGAGCGTGACGCCCATCTCATTGGCAATCGTGGTCAGATCGCGGGCCTTTTCAATGCGATGCTCGGAAAACTGCTCGATCATCCAATCTTCGGTGGCGGTTGCGCCGCGACTCTCCGGTGGCATCCCGTTGTTGTATTTGCCCGTCAGCAGGCCGCCCGCCAGCGGGCTGAAGACGACAGTCCCCATCCCGCGCTGGCTGAGAACCTCTTCCTGCTCACTTTCCAACTGCTGGCGATCCAGCATGTTATACACAGGCTGCTCCACCACCGGGCCATAGGCGTTGTATTTTTCGGCGGCCTGCCATGCCTCTTCGATCTGCGGGCCATCCCACATGCTCGTACCCCAGTACAAAATTTTGCCCTGGCGAATCAAATCCTCAAGCGCC
Source organism: Anaerolineae bacterium (assembly GCA_034436915.1). Lineage (GTDB taxonomy): Bacteria > Chloroflexota > Anaerolineae > Aggregatilineales > Phototrophicaceae > JALHOR01. The sequence continues at coordinate 1,811 of DAOTUR010000025.1, read as the reverse complement.
CGCACAGTCTCATCGGTGCGGGTTTGGGTGTCATAACGATGGCAGAAGAAAATATCGATATAATCCATTTTCAGCCGCTTGAGGGAGGCATTCACGGTCTGATAGATATTTTTGCGCGACAGACCGCGATCATTGATATCATTGCTCATCGGAAAATAGGCTTTGGTGCTGATGACGAGCTTGGAGCGATCAAGCTTTTGCACGATTTTGCCCACGGTTTCCTCGGCCTTGCCATTCGAGTAGACATTGGCGATGTCGATGAAGTTGATGCCGTGATCCAGGGCGACGCGAATGCACTCCTGTGCTGCGTCAAACGCGACAGCATCGCTGCCATAGGTGAGCCATGCGCCGAGAGAAATGGCGCTAACGTGCATCCCTGTGAGTCCTAAACGCCGATATTGCATAACTCTTGCTCCCATTAGGGTGGATGATGGATAGGGATTATAAACCATTCGTCTCTGGTTGCCATTTCATCAGGTCTCCACTATCATTTTGCAGCAATCGCTGCAAACATCTGCCTGTTCGCGCTTATGTGAGAGAGCCTTTATGTATCAAATTCTGATTGCCCCGTCGATTATGGCGGCGGATTTTACTCGTTTGGGGGAGCAGGTCAGCGAGGCCCTCAATGCTGGGGCACATATGCTGCATGTCGATATTATGGATGGGCGTTTTGTCCCCAATATCACATTTGGCCCGCTGGTGGTTGAGGCGCTGCGCCGTGTGACCGATGCGCCGCTGGATGTGCATCTGATGATCATCGAGCCGGAGCGTTATATCAAGCAGTTTGCCGAGGCCGGAGCGACCTCGATTACAGTTCATGTGGAAGCCTGTCCGCATCTGCATCGCACCTTACAGCAGATTAAAGAGGCAGGCTGCCGCGCAGGGGTGGCCCTCAATCCGCATACGCCAGCGCTGGCCCTCAGCGAAGTAATCTCGATACTGGATGTGATCAATGTGATGACGGTCAATCCGGGCTTTGGCGGGCAGACGTTTATTGTTGAGACGATGGCAAAGATCGCGCAGTTGCGAGCGATGGTGAATGATCGCCAGAGCCATATCGATATTGAAGTCGATGGCGGCATCAACATTGAAACGGCATCGTCTGCGATTCAGGCCGGAGCGAATGTGCTGATTGTGGGGACAGCGATCTTCGGGCATCCGCATGGCATCACGACGGGCGTCAAGCAAATTCAGGGGGCGATTGCGCCGCTGATGGATTAGGGAATCGGGAGAGTTCAGGGAATCAAAAACCACCCGCTAGGGGTGGTTTTTTGTATTAGTCGGCTTTGCCCATTGCTTTGATGCATTTGGTGCAAAGGATTTTACGAATACGCTCACCAGCAACCATCACACGGATTGTCTGCAAATTCGGGTTGAATTGGCGATTGCTCGTGTTGAAGGCATGGCTGCGCGATTTGCCGAACATCGGCTTTTTACCGCAATTTGCACATTTCGCCATGATTATTTCCTCGTTCAAGTTTTGCGAACACGGCTCGCCATGCTACCACAGGCAGAGGGGTGGGGCAAGATGGAGACGAATCGTTGTTTGAGCAAAAATTTAGAATTTCATCTGGGCAGTTTTGCTCCATATACAAATGTACCGTCTGCGTAACGAATAAAATTAGCCGAATAAATAGTGTCGTAATTTATATAGTCTTGATATTTTTCGTCTTTCCATTTACCTCGACTTTACACATCTCAATAGAACTCGCTCCGATCCATTCGTATTGAGTTCAAAACATAAGCCGTATTTTTCGCATCTGTTGAGATGGCAGTGATATGCGAAAAGTCTGATAGGTTTTGAGAGTTCG
>DAOTUR010000024.1:0-3329 GCA_034436915.1 Anaerolineae bacterium | reverse complement strand
GCCGATAAGACAAAACAACGAAATCGGGCGGGACGCGTCCGTGTCGCACAACGTAGAGCGCAGTGAGGCTCATGCGTGCGGCAGAAGCCTCCGCCTTTAGGCGTGGGGAGCGCTCACTTCTTTTCCGGGAAGCGCATCAGGATCGTCAGTGGCTCTGGCAGCGTCACTTTGTCGCCAAGCCCCAACCCCGCCACGCCGTTTGATTTGGCTTTGGCCGAGCCGGAGAACACGTCCAGGCGCGTGTCTTTCTTGCCGAAGCCCGTCTTCACATACGCCTGCCCCACTGGATTGCCCTCGGTATCGATGCTGGCGCTCGTGACGATGCCGACAACGCGGCCTTTGTCATCGATGATGGGGTCGCCCTGATGCGCCGGACGGCTGCCCTTCGGCATCCCAAAGCGCACGACCTCGGCATCGCGTTTGGCCTCATGCGCCATGAATGCCGCCTTACCGATGAAAAAGGGCTTATCCAGCTTCACATAGCTTTTCATGCCCGCATCCGCTGGGTTCAGTCCGAGCGGCCCTTCCATCTCATGCCCATATAGCGGCAGTCCGGCTTCAATCCGCAGGCTGTCACGCGAGGCGAGGCCGCACGGCACAGCGCCCAACGCGATCAGCTTTTCAAACAGCGCCGCCGCTTTGTCCGGGTGCGGGAAGACTTCAAACGCCACCCGTTCGCCCGTATAGCCCGTGCGCGATACCAGCAGATCACAGCCGCCCAGGGTGACACGGGTGATGCCTGACCAGGGCAGCGTTTCGATCTTCTTCAAATCCTCGGTGCTTCCGCCCAATTGGAGCAGCAGGTCTTTGCTCAGGGGGCCTTGCAGCGCGATATCGACGCGCCGATCCGCCCCCGACGACTCCGCCCGCAGGTCGCGGATTTGCACATCGTCCGCGCCCGCAATACGGCGGCCTGGGAACTGCGGATCAATCATCACCTGTCCAGCTTTGACCGCCTGCACCCACGCCCAGTTTTTATCGTTGTTGGAGGCATTGACGACGATGAAGAAATGATCGTCCGTCAGACAGTAGATCAGCAGATCATCGAAGGGGTTGCCCTGCGGATCGAGAAAGAACGTGTAGTGCGAACGTCCCGGCTTGAGCGCCGTCACGCTGTTGGCCGTGATCGCATTCAGGAACGCTTCGGCTCCGGCCCCGCGCACATCCCATGTCCCCATGTGTGTGACATCGAAGATGCCCGCCTTTGTGCGCGTCGCCTGATGCTCGGACACGACGCGATCATACCAGAGGGGCATATCGTAACCTGCAAACGGGGCCATCTTTGCATTCAGCTTGAGATGAACCTCATGCAGCGGCGTCACCTTGATGAGTTCATCAGGCTCCGTCCACTGGAAGGCGGGCAGCGCGGCGGCAGCTTTGAGAGTCGCATAGTGCTCACCTGTCATGCCGATGAAATAGCTCTTGTCCGCGTAGCCCTCGTGCGGCTTAATCGTGAGCGGCGTGGATGGGCCGAAATGCGTGACGAGAATCGGCCCAGGCAGACGCACCGTCATATCGTGGGTGTCCACCGTGACGAAGCCATCGGACAGACCGCGCAACCAGGCGGCAACCCGCGAGGCGCTGTCCTGAACATGCAGCAGATAGGTGTCTTCGGTCTGCTGTTCCAGCACGCCGGACGCCATCAACTGACCGTCGGCTTCGAGGATGTTGGTCGTCTGCGACAGGCCCGGTTTCAGCCCCAGCACATCGCTCGTGAGGGCGATGTTGAGGAAAGCCCGCGCCTTCTCGCCGCGAATTTCCAGCATCTGCCAGCCCGCGCCGTAGCTCTCATCGATGGTGCTGAAATGCGGATAATGATCCTCTTTGACCTCAGTATCAATGCCGATGCGATCCACCAGCGCCCGCACGCGCAGCTTGGCGTTTTCCAGCGTGTCAAAATCGATCTTGGCCTTGCCTTCGGGCTTGTCGGTGTAGCGGTAGGGTTTGCAGGCCAGCAGCACATCGGCGATGATGCTGCCCAACTCGACAATTTCCGCTTCACCGCAGCCGCGCTGTGTGATCCAGGGCGTACCCAGGCGGATACCTGTCGGACGCAAAGCACTGGTATCGCCGGGGATGGTCTGGCGGTTGCACACCACGCCGACCAGATCGAGGATGCGTGCGCCCATATCGCCGCTGAGGGGCGTGCCATCCGTCCCTTTGATCGTCTTGAGATCGACGACGAACATATGCGAATCTGTGCCGCCGTAGGGAATACGCAGGCCGCGCTCCTGAAGCGTCTTTGCCAGCAGGCGGGCATTGGCAACCGTGCGATGCTGCAACTCGTGGAACTGCTCCGACGCGGCAAAGCGCAGCGCCACCGCCAGTCCTGCGATGCTGTTCATGTGCGGGCCGCCCTGCTCACCAGGGAAGACGCCGCGATCCAGCTTGACGGCCAGATCCGGCTTGTGCGTGATGATGATGGCACCACGCGGCCCATTGAGCGTTTTGTGCGTGGTGGAGGTGACAATATCGGCGATGCCCACCGGATTCGGATAGGCTCCGGCCACGATCAGGCCCGCAAAATGCGCCACATCCGCCAGGAAGATCGCGCCGACTTCATCGGCAATGCGGCGGTAGGCGTGCCAATCGGGGGCCAGTGGATAGCTGCTGTAGCCGCCAATGATAATTTTGGGCTTGTGTTCCAGCGCCAGGGCGCGGAGCTGATCATAATCAATCGCTTCGGTCTGCGGATTGATGCTGTATGAGACAATTTTGTAGGTTTTGCCCGTGCGATTGACAGCGGCACCATGACTCAGGTGGCCGCCAAACATCAAATTCATGCTCAGGATGGTATCGCCCGGCTTGAGCAGTGCGGTATATACGGCGCTGTTGGCGGGCGCACCGCTGAGGGGCTGCACATTCACAAACAGATCATCCGCTTTGACCGTATCTGTCGCAAACAATTCGGCCACGCGGCGGCGGGTGAGCGCTTCAAGAATATTGGCGTATTCAGTGCCTTTGTAATAACGATTATCAGCAATGCGGCGGTATTCCGGCAGGCGGGCCTCATAATCGAGGATATCCTGCTGCGACATACGGCGTGTTTCTTCCAGCGGGTAGCCTTCGGCATAAATATGGGCAAAAGCCGATCCCACCGCCTCATGAACGGCCAGCGGCATGGTGCTGGACGAGGGGATCATGATGAGCGTGCGCTGCTGGCGGGCGGTCTCGTGCCGAATCAGTTCGGACACATCGGGGTCAAGTTCACTCAAATCTCCGCGAAAGAGAAAATCGGTCATGGGCAATCCCTCTCAAAATAGGCGTTTGGCAGACCCCGATTGTAACATGTCTCATGAGGGGAATGAACGCTAGAGGTTATAACTATC
>DAOTUR010000023.1:0-6476 GCA_034436915.1 Anaerolineae bacterium | reverse complement strand
TCTTTTTGCGCGGCGCATCCCCATCGGGCGCGTCTGTCTCAACGGCGAGACGTGTTACCGCTTCCGGCAGCCCATCCCGATCCCAGCGCAGAAGCGCATCCTGGGCCGCAGCACGCGAGGCCGCCTGCTTGCTGGTCGCCTCCCCCACCCCCAGAACGCTCTCATTCACCACTGCTTCCACGCGATAGACGCGGTTATATTCGCTGTCGCCCAGCGGCGTGGTGCGGTACTGCGGCGTAATGTGATACAGGGCTTGTATACGCTCTTGCAGCAGATTCCGCACATCCTTCTCATGCAGAGATCGTTCCAGAATGAACGCCAGACGATCTTCAATCAGCGGCCCGACGACCTGCTCCACGCGATTCCAGCCCTGATCGAGATAGAGAGCACCAATCACGGCCTCAAATGCGCGGCTCAGGAGCATCACCGCCACTTTGCCCTCCGTCAGGACAGACTTGACCTCGTTCTTGCCCGTGCGGAGAAAGCGTTCTAACTGCCACACCCGCGCCAGCGCAAAGAACGACTCGGCCCGCACCAGCGCCGCTCGCAGTTCCGTCAGTTGGCCTTCGCTGTCATCGGGGAATTGTGCAAACAGCCGATTGGTGACGAGAAAATCTAGTACCGAGTCGCCCAGGAACTCTAAGCGCTCATTATCGCGCACTGTCGATTCATGCTCGTTGAGATACGAGCGATGCGTCAGCGCCTCCAGCAGCAAATCCGACTGCTCGAAGGTCACGCCGAGGATGATCTGGAGATCCGTGAGAGCGCTATTGGCCGTCATAGGTTTTAAACACCAGCGACGCATTATGGCCGCCAAAACCGAACGAATTGCTCATGACGACGCGCATCTTCATATCGCGGGCGACATTGGGCACACAATCCAGATCGCACTGGGGGTCAGGCGTCTCATAGCTGATCGTGGGCGGGGCCACCTGATCGCACAGCGCCAAAACGCTGAACGCCGCTTCGATGGCAGCCGTTGTCCCCATCGCGTGGCCCGTCATACTCTTGGTCGAACTCATGGCGAGTTTATAGGCGTGATCCTTGAACAGATGCTTGACGGCTGTGGTTTCCATCGCATCATTTAAGCCCGTCGCTGTGCCGTGTGCATTGATATAATCGACCTCTTCGGGGTTGATCTGGGCGATCTCCAGCGCAATTTTCATCGCAGCCACCGCCCCCAGGCCCGCCGGATCGGGCGCAGTGCGATGCAGCGCGTCCGATGTCGAGCCGTAACCCGCCATCTCTGCCAGGATATTCGCGCCGCGTGCTTTGGCCGATTCGAGTTCTTCCAGAATGAGCACGCCTGCGCCCTCGCCAAAGACGAAGCCCGCTCGATTCAGATCGAAGGGACGCGAGGCATGGGACGGATCATCGTTCAGGCGCGACATGGCCCCGATGCGATCAAACGCGGCAATCCCCAGATCAATGATAGGATAATCACCGCAGCCCGCAATCGCCCGATCAATCCGCCCGATGCGAATCATATCGAAGGCATAGCCGAGGCAGTCCGCCCCACTCGCACACGCCGACACAGGCACACACGATGGCCCACACGCCCCGCTCATGATGCTGACGACATTGCTGCCGCCGTTCACCACCAGCATCGGCACACCAAACGGCGTCATTTTGCGCGGGTTGTTGGTCTGCTGGATGAGATTGCTGTACTCCTGAAAGCTTTTCAGGCCGCCCGTTGAGGAGCCGACAATAGAGCTGCTGCGCTGGCGCTGATCCTCCTGGATTTCCAGGCCCGCATGGGCAATCGCCTCTTTTGCGGCAGCAATGATGTAATGCTGATAGGGATCATGACGCCGCACATCCGCCTTATCCATGTAATTGTTGGGGTCAAAGTCTTTCAACTGTGCCGCAATCTTGACGAGGTAGTTGGTTGTGTCGAAATAGGTGATGGGCACAATACCGCTGACGCCAGCTTTGATATTCGCCCAGGAATCCTGCACATTGTTTCCAACGGGCGTTACCAGCCCAAGTCCTGTGACGACGACGCGCCGGGTCATAGCCCCTCCTGAAAGTATGAGAAATAGACGCCCTTTGTACCACAAAAGGGGTGATCCACAAAGGATGCACCCCTGTCACTGCGTTGAATTTGGATGATTGAGCCGCGAATCAGTCTGTCGTCGGGCGGTATTGACCCTCGATCCAGGTTTCGCCCGCTGGCCCGATTTCCTTCTTCCACACCGGGACAATCTCTTTCAGGCGATCAATGCCGTAACGCGCCGCTTCAAAGCAGCCATCATCACGATGAGCGCTGGCGCAAGCGATCAGGACGGTGTTCTGCCCGACAGACAGCCGCCCCACGCGCTGCACAATCGCAATCCCCTGTACGCCCGTCCAGCGCTCCCGAATCTCGTCTGCCACCTGCCGCATCTTGGCGAGCGCCATGCCCTCATACGCCTCATATTCGAGCGTCGTCACCTGCGGCATATGGCCGGGCTTACTCGTCTGCCCGCGCACAAAGCCGCTGAACAGGCAGACCGCCCCGGTATCAATCGTAGTAATCGACTCAATCAGCGCATCATGATCAATCGGCTCAGACGCCAGTTGAAACACCTCTGGATAGGTCGGTTCACCGCCGCTCACAGGCGGGAAAAATGCCACCTCATCGCCCTCATGCAGCGTTGTATTGGCGGCGGCAAATTCCTGATTCACGGCAGCGAGGGCCACGCGCAGATTATCGCGCACATGCGGATACTGCTCAATCAGCACCTCGCGCACTGTGTTGATGGTCGCGGCCTCAGCGACATCAAGCATCTGCTGGCGCGTCCCCACCAGATCGCGCAGCGTGGCGAACAGCAATACTTTGATTTGCATCAGGGCGTCTCCTCACGGGTATAGTCGCCATGCACGCCGCCGCGCTTCTCCATCAGTTGAATATTCGTGATCTGCATCCCTTTATCAACCGCCTTCGCCATGTCGTAGACCGCCAGCGCCGCCGTTGTCACCGCCGTAAGCGCCTCCATCTCCACCCCGGTACGACCCATCGTTCGGACTTGCGCCGTGATGTGGATGGCCGACTGCGCCTCATCGACGCTGAAATCGACCTGGATGCTCGTCAGAGCCAGCGGATGGCATAACGGGATCAGAGTCGCGGTCTGTTTTGCGCCCATAATGCCCGCAATTCGCGCTACCGACCAGACATCGCCCTTTTTCAACTGGCCCGCCTGTACAAGGCGCAGCGTGTTGGGCTGCATCAGGACAGTCGCTGAAGCTGTCGCAGTGCGTTCGCTTTCGGGTTTGTCGCTCACATCGACCATGCGTGCCTGGCCGGAGTCATCGAGGTGCGTGAGTGAATCAGACATAGGTGTCCTCTCTCACCGCCCCATTATTTGCCTCGAGGCGGGGGAACGTTTAGAATAAAAATTAAACGTGTATTCGATAATCTCACTCTCTGGAGAGATTTATGCCCACCAAAGACGAAGTGCAGCAAGTATTTCCTGGCATGTTAACACGCTTCCAGGCTGACAAAGCCAAAGGCGTGAATGCCGATATTCAATTTGAACTCAGCGGTGATGTCGGGGGCACATACTGGGTCAAAATCGCGGAAGGGCAGGCCACCTGGGGTGAGGGTGCAGCCGAGGCTCCGTCGATGGTCTTTAAATCCAAAGATGAAGATTTTATCGCATTGATGACCGGGAAACTCAATCCCATGCAGGCATTTATGATGGGAAAAATCAAGGTCAACAATATGGACATGGGCATGAAAATGATGCAAATGTTCAATATGGGCTAATCGCCCCACAACTGAACGGGGTACAGAGTGGCGTCATCAGCCCTCTCTGTACCCCGTTTGCGTTCTTTACTCGTTATCGAACAGCATCAGCTTGCCACTGAGCAGGCTGGCATTGGCAACAGCCAGGTCGATCAATTCGACCATCTCATCATCTTCCGCCGCCTCTGCCGCTTCCATCGCCAGATTCAGCAGCCGTATCGCCTCACGATTGCCGATTTCCCCCAGCGCATTGACAGCGATTTCCTGTCCTTCACGGTCTTCATCCGCCAGCAGACGCGCCAAAAATGTCACAGCCTCCTGCATTTGCAGTTCACCCGCCGAACGTGCCGCGCCGTAGAGCATCTCGTCGTTATTCGGGTTGGTCAGCTCTTGCAGCACATTGGCTTCCCAGCGTTCATCCGCCGTGCGGCCCATCGCAATGATCGCGCTCACCTGCAAACGCTTGTCATCGCTCTGGTACGCGGATTGAATCGCGGGCATCACAATGTCGTGACTGCTGTTGGAAATCGATTCAAGCGCATAACGGCGCACATCAATGTCCTCACGCTCATTGTTCAGGATACTAATGACGCATTCCCGCACACGGGCGAATTTTTCTTCGCTGATATCGCCCAACTCGCCCATCAGGACAAAATGCCCCAATACGCGAGCCGCTTCTGCGCGAACATCCAGCGATTTGTCCTGCTGTGCCAGACGGATCATGCGGCTCATCACATAACCGCTTTCACTGTCTTCCAGCACTTCAACGGCAGCGCGGCGCACTTCGCCATCACTGTCATTGAGCGCCATCAGGCCAAATTCATCGTACTGCAAACGATAGTCGTTATCACTGGCATCGACCATCATCTGCATCAGAACGCGGCGCGTGGTTATATCAAGCCCGTTAAAAACGGGGTCGAGTTTTTCCACATCCTGCTCTGTCAGGTCGGAGAGGCCCAGCAGCAGTTGATCTGAAGGCAGCACTCCTTGTTGCAATTCCTTAAGCACCTCATCCAGCGATGGGCGCTTTAGATCGTCATCATCGTCCATATCGAACGACTCAGATTTACGCTTAACCATGCGTTATCCCTCTTTATTTCAACGTTACAATCTGAGGAGAGATGATGTCATAAATGATCACCAGCAAACCGAGGCCCATGAGGATCAAAAAGCCAATTGCATGAACTTTTGCCTCAACCTGCGGCGAGAACGGCTTGCCGCGTACCATCTCGATCAGCACAAACAGAATACGTCCGCCATCGAGCGCCGGGATCGGTAGCAGATTGGTGAAGCCCAGGAAGATGCTTATGAGGGCGATAAAGTTGAAGATCAAAACCGGCGTCCCCTGGCGGAAGCTTTCCTTGAGGATTTCGCCCCCGATGCGGCTGATGCCGACGATGCTGACCGGACGTGCTTCTTCCGGGCTGACTTTGCCGCTGATGATTTGGCCGGGGATGGAGATGATCGTGCTCAAAATATCGCCCGTATGCCCAAAGCCATAACCAATCGCGGTAGGCAGCGGCTGCGGGATCAACTGCTGAACATTCGGCGCAAGCATAATGGTCGTGCCATCATCAGCGCGATACTGCGCGGCAATGCCGATCCCAATACGCCCCTGACCTTTAGGCGGGTCTTGACGCGGTGTGACCGTAATATCCAGCATACGGCCCTCACGGTCAACGGTGAGCGTCATCGGGCGGCCCGCATACTCCGTCGTCTTCGTGCTCATGACGCGGATCGGGTCTTCTTTGCTGGAGAACACCTGTCCATTGATTTTGATAATCACATCATCGGCGAGAATACCCGCCAGATGAGCAGGTGTCTCGGCAATCACGGCTGTCACGAGCACCGCGCCCTGGAGACTGGCAACATGCGGCGTTACAGTGACTTCGTATGTTTCGCCCGTCTTCACGCTCTTGGCGGTCAGCATCAGCGGGGCATTGGCCGTCTGGATGGTGGTCAGGAAGGCATTGACATCCTCAAAGTACTGGCCGTTAATCCGCTCAATCGCATCACCGGAGACGAAGGCCGTCCCCTGGAACATCGTGCCGGGATAGACCTGCACCCGCGCCCCAACCACCTTCGGCAGCCCAATGAGCGCGATGATCGTAAAGAGCACAACGGCTGTGGCAAAATTTGCCAGTGCACCCGCCGCCATGAAGAAAATACGCGGCAGAGGCCGCGCCTGATTGACGGACATAATTTTATGTTCCGGCACACCGCGACGGATCAGTTCTTCACGGTCTGTGAGGTATTCTTCCGGCGCATTTTTGGGCTTTTCTTCGGGGTCTGTGGCACTCGGCCCAATCATATCTTCCCCATACGGGCGCACAAATCCGCCGATGGGTAGCCAATTCACAGTAAATTCTGTTTCACCCCACATAAACAAACGGGCCATGCGTGGAGGAAAGCCAACGCCGAACTCAAGCACGCTCACGCCTATGAGTTTGGCCGCTAGAAAATGGCCCAATTCATGGATGATGATGGCTGGAATCAGCACAAGAGCAAAGGCCAACAGAGCCGAAACAAGATCACTCTGTAGAAAGGGTAAGGACTCCATCAACCAATCCTATCGCTTAGGTACGGATGACAAAGCATAGGCACAATGCCCATGCTTGTTCCTGATTCGATTGTGACATACTCCCCACACCTAAAGGCGGGGGCATCTGCCGTAAACGCCGGAGGCTTGGCTTACGCCAAGACTTCCACCGACTGAGACAGTATGAGATGATGCCCCATCTCATAGACG
>DAOTUR010000022.1:0-2041 GCA_034436915.1 Anaerolineae bacterium | reverse complement strand
GGTATTTAAGACACCCCAAACGCCGATTTCAGCGCCTGTAATCGGTATTTAAGACACCTCAAATGCCGATTACATCGCTCTACTTGGCACAAAAAAAATCCCAAACGCCGATTACAGCGCCTGTCATCGGTATTTAAGACACCCCAAACGCCGATTGCAGCGCCTGTAATCGGCATTTGGGGTGCGCTGGGGGTTCAACCAGCCAATGGGTGTCGGCCCATTGGTTTTAACTTAAGGACATGCTAGAAATTATAGGGTTTTGGGATTTGGGGGTGATTGTGCTTAGATGTGACAAATAGAGGCATATGAAAGGAGAGGATTTGAGGGAGGTGATGGAGGCGGTTTTGCCGTCGGATGTGATCCTGCGATGGTGCGACGAGATAGGCGTCATTGAGCGCGAACGCAAGCTCGATATCTGCCAATTGATTCGCTGCATGATTATCGCCGCGTCGTCACCAAGCGGTGCCACACAAGCCGATGTCCTGCGTGCCTACCTGGAGTCTGACGCGGAGAACGTGAGCCCGCCCGCGTTTTATCAGTGGTTCACCCCACGGTTTGAGCTTCTGATGGAGCGCCTCGCTGAGCGAGCCCTGGCCTATAGTCGTGCCCAAGTAGTGGATCTTCCAGCGGTGATGCAAATGGCATCGGATTGGATCATCGTCGACGCCTCGACCTGCCGCTTACCCGACGCGTTCTGGAATGTCTATCCAGGTGCAGGCCCATATGCCGCGGTTAAGGTCCACAAGCACCTGTCGATAGGCACGGGCTGCGCAGTGCACTACCACTTCAGCCCTGCGGTAGACCACGACAGCCCACACCTGACGATAGACGCGTCGTGGGCAGGCAAGGGCCTGTTATGCGATCTGGCCTACGCGAGCATCGCGCGCCTGCGCGATTGCTTTACCCACGGCGTCCACTTCGTGATTCGACTCAAAGAAAACTGGAAGCCGCGTGTGCTTGAAATCCGCGGTCAAGACCTCAGCGCAGAGTTGTTGCAGGGGGCTGACTTTGACGCGCTCATTGAACGCGGCGTCTTGCCCTTAAAGGGCGAAACTGTGGACGCTGTCGTCGCCGTTGGTAGCGGGAAAAACCCTCTGAAGTTAAGGCTTGTTGGCGTTGATACCTACAAAGGCTACTGCTTCTTTCTCACGAATTTATCAGACACCGTCACCGCGATGGAGGTGTCTGAGATTTACCGCACTCGCTGGGAGGTCGAGACCAGCTTCAAATTAGACAAGGCCGAGCAAGGGCTTGATCAGGCCGCGAGCCCGACGAGCATGAACCCCCACGCGCTGCGGGCGTTAATGCACGCGTCATTGATTTCATCAACGATGACAACGCTTTTGGTCCATAAACACAACAGTAAAGTGAAAAAGACCGCTGCGGGGGTCAGAACCGAGGCACCGCTGCATCCGCGTCGGCTGGCGATGCAACTTGTTGTGTCAGCATCGAGCATCATTACCGCGATGGAGTTAACCGGAAAAGACGCTGACAAAGCTTGGGCGCGTTCGGCGAAGGTCCTGACCGTCTCCGGCACGGATCCTAACTGGAAACGGCGTCCCTCCGTCCTTGATCGCCTGCGCGGCTGGCCCGCTCCAACCCCCGCATCTCCTCGTCTTTCCTCATCTTAATCACATAAGTATATGAAATTCAACGAACTTATCTTAAGTTTACACATATGGGTTTGCTGGATATGTCGTCAGGTAAAACTCTTTGGGAGTATGACACTGGTTTTTTTACAACAATAACTGCCCAATCGGACGATCAAGGTATTGTGCTCTATAATGATAGAGAATATCTTCTGAAATCAATTAACAACATAGGAAACCTCGATTGGGAACTTTCGTTTAATACGGATGATCCGTCTATCCAAAAGCATTTACCTAAACAATGTACAGATAGATTAACAAATCCACTCGGTCTCGATATTGAAAAACTTGAACTGTTCGAAGACGAAGTTTGGATCGCCATCAGTGTTTATGGAGAAGGAATTTACTCTTGCTATGTGGACATGTTGATTGTTGTCGATAGAAAATCTGGT
>DAOTUR010000021.1:0-5336 GCA_034436915.1 Anaerolineae bacterium | reverse complement strand
AGAAAAAATATGCCAATTTTGATGAGCAGGGCCGCCGCTATACGCTTGGAGATTTAACAAACCCCAATCCGAATCGCCCAAATCTCACATATGAGTTTCTCGGCATCACAAAAGTATGGCGTTGGACAAAAGAGCGGATGCAGAAGGCATATGAGGATGGCTTGGTTGTTCAAGCAAAGCCAGGGGCTGTGCCGCGTCTTAAGCGATTTTTGAATGAGCAAAAAGGCAAATCGCTTGATGATGTGTGGACGGATATTTTTCCGCTCAATTCTCAGGCGGCAGAACGTCTCGGCTATCCGACACAAAAACCTGTGTCCCTCTTAGAACGTATTATCAGCGTCAGCAGCAAGCCGGGAGATGTAGTGCTCGATCCCTTTTGCGGCTGTGGCACCGCGATTGCCGCCGCGCAAAAACTGGGGCGGCGCTGGCTCGGCATTGACATCACCCACCTGAGCATCGCGCTGCAAAAATACCGCCTGCAAGATATGTTTCAACTCAAACCGGGCGATTATCGCATTATTGGCGAACCGGAAGACCTGCACAGCGCCCAGGCCCTCGCCAAAGACAGTGAGAACGATGGCCGCTATCAATTCCAATGGTGGGCGTTATCGCTGGTTCGGGCCAAGCCGTTGGGCCAGACGGTCAGCGGCGGGCGCGAGGGCAAAAAAGGCAGCGATAAAGGTGTCGATGGGGTCATCTCGTTCATCGATGATGCCAGCGGCAAGCCCAAAGAGGTTCTCGTCCAGGTGAAAAGCGGCAAGGTGGGCAGCGCTCTGATCCGTGAGTTTCGCGGCACGATGGAACGGCGCAAATCCGCGATTGGGGTGTTTATTACGTTGGAGCCCCCCACCCGTGATATGGAGGCGGAAGCAGCGGCGGCGGGCTATTACGAGTCCGAGCATTTTGGAAAATTTCCGCGTGTGCAAATTCTGTCGATTGAGCAGCTTCTTAAGAAGGCCGATGTCAACATGCCGCGCTATCAGGTGACGTTCAAGCAGGCCGAGCGCGTCAAGGATGAGGGCAAAGTCACCGCGCCGATGTTTGAAGCTTCGCTGTAAATCCCCCTATGATGTGTACGGGAAAGGCATGAGATCGCTCACGCCTTTTTGCGTCCTCTGGCCTATCAACAGGTAACAATCTTCAAACAGGAGCTTATGTTTTCTTTCGGCCTATCATCCATTACAATATGAGAAATCAATGAGCCGTTCTAAAGAACCCCTCATTCACTGCCGATGTTTCTTCATGATGAGGATAGAGACTTTCGCTTATGACACTCGTAATCGTTCTGACAACCACTGCCGCCGGATTTGTCGTGTACACCACCCATAAGATGCTGAACGCTGCCCTCAAGAAGGCGCAGGACGCCGTTGTCACCGTCGACGCCCGTCCGTCACGTCGTTAAATATGTAGGGACGAGGCCCGCCTCGTCCGAACAGGTGGACACGGCAGGCCGTGTCCCTACAACAGCCCCTCACCACCCGTCCTCCTATCCCACAAGGGGCGAGGAGGTGCAAAACAGGGCAAAACCCCCTATCAAACCATCTTCTTTGTAGACTACCCATACATCATCTGTCTTCCGGTCTTCTCCCTCTTGACTCAGGCGGCCGTGCGCCGTATGATAGCGCCTACATCAACGGCTCTACCGTAGACCGCCAGGGAGCACTTCGCTCTTAATCATCTGGCCGAGGGGAGTGCAAGAATTTTCTCACGCAGCGATGTGTGATTTATTTTTGTGCGAACTTTGCGATCTACGGATCGCTTTTTTGATTCAGGCGGCGGCGGGCCGTGTCTCGTCTCCGGAAAGGAACGGCAGTGCCAATCACACGAGCACGAAAAGAAGAACAGGTTGCACGCTATGCGGAATTGTTGAAGGCCAGCACCGGGTTTGCGATTGTCTCACCCAAGGGTCTGGGCGTCAACAAGATCGAAGCGCTGCGCCGTCAAGTGCGCGATGCGGGTGGCGAGTATGTCGTAGGCAAAAATACACTGGTGATTAAAGCGCTGGAACAGGCCGGGTGGGTGATTCCTCAGGATCAACTCACTGGCATGACAGCAGTGATCTTCGGCAAGGATGCGTTCCCGGATGTTGCGAAGGCCCTGCTCGCCTTCATCGAGAAAGAAAAACTCGACGAAGACAAGCTCAAGGTCATCGGCGGCGTCATGGGCACGAACGTGCTGAAGTCAACGGGTGTGAAGGCGGTCTCGGAACTCCCGACGCTGCCGGAACTCCAGGCGCAAATCATTGGTCTTATTGTGACCCCTGCGATCAACATCGTCTCAATTCTCGATGCGGCCAATGCCGGTGTCGTCAATGTCATTCAAGCGCTGCTTGATAAAGACAAAGACGATGGCTCGGCTGCATAACAGGTTTTCGTTATACGTTCAGGGGCATGATGCCCCAATGATCTCAGAAAGAGGAATTTCTCAATGGCGACTATCGCTGAACTCGTAGACTCAATCAGCAAACTGACCCTGATCGAAGCGTCGGAACTGAAGACCGCTCTGGAAGACAAGCTGGGCGTTAAGGCGGCCACTGGCGGCGGCATGATGATGGCAGGCCCCGCTGCTGCTGCGGCTCCGGTTGAAGAAGAAGAAGCACAGACCGAATTCAACGTCACCCTCAAGGAAGCTGGCCCCAAGAAGATCGACGTTATCAAGGTTGTTCGCACCCTGACATCGCTCGGCTTGAAGGAAGCCAAGGATGCCGTTGAAGGCGCTCCGAACACCCTGCTCGAGAACGTCAACTTCGATGCAGCCACCGACGCCAAGAAGAAGCTCGAAGACGTCGGCGCTGTTGTCGATGTCCCTGGCCTGGAAAAAGCCGCAAAGATGAAGAAGTAATTCTTCTCTCGCCGCACACAAAACGCCGCTCCATCGTGGGGCGGCGTTTTTGATTCCTGTCGACCCCTCCCTGCTTCGCAAGGAGGGGCTTTCTCCCTCCCTACGGAGTGGGAGGGCCGGGGAGGGGTGGGGAGAGGGGTTAATCCCCCACCGCTGCCGCCTGCCAACGTTTTTGCAGATCGACGACCACGCCGCGCTGCGCCCACCACAGAGAACCAAGTTCGACAACCAGACCCATCGTCATGGCGAATGAGGCGGCGGTGATCGGCTCCATCTGCCCGCGCAGCGCCAACCAGAGCGAGAGGCCTGTTGAGACGAAGCCGATAATCATGCCCTGATAGATGGCCGAGGTGCGGCCTGCCAGCATGAGCGTGGCGCGGTAGTAGCTTTGCAGCCCCACGAACAGCGGGAACAGCATGAGCGCCCGCACGCCGAGGCGCACCAGCGGTTGAATTTCAATCGGGACGGACAGGAGCATGGTCATGTACACATTGAGCAGGGGCGTAAAGCCGAGCAGCAGAGAAATGATCATTGAGCCGCCCGCCACCCACCATATAAAGCGGTACAGCGTCCGCATCTGGGCCTCGCCCTTGCCCAGGGCAAGCACCACCTCCTGCGAGGCCAATCCGCCCGCCCGCAGCAGCAGCCCCACCGAATAGGCGACGGGAAAGGCGGCCAGCACCGCCTTCGGGTTCGGGCTGTTGGCGAGGCCGCTCTCGATCATGGGCCGCACCAGCCATGTCATAACGCTGGTGAGCGCCAGCGGCATATGAAACGCCATCACCTCGCGCATCGACAGCAGCGGGGAAGCAGGCGTTGGCTCCATCGCCCGCAGCGCATGGACGTTGTGACGGGCGGCATAGCGGGCATACACCGCCTCCGCCCCGACTGCGCTCACCAGCGCCCAGCCGCCGATGACCGCGCCGGGTAGATGCGACAGCAGGCCCAGGAGGATCGCCACGCCGCCCGATACCGCGATGCGGATGATCGTGCCTGCGCCAACAGCCCGCGAGTTGCCGCTGCGGATCATGATGCCCTGGTAAAAGCGGCGATAGGCGATGAAGGCTGACCAGGGGATCATGATGACCATCGCAGGCCGCGCCGCATCGATGATGTCCTGCGACAGGCCGATGATGCGCCCCAGATAAGCATCGAGGAGAGGCGTAAAGGCCATCAACATCGCCAGCACAGTCAGCAGGGCGTTGAGAATCCACATGAAGCGGCTCAGGACGCTCAGGGCCTGCTTATGGCGCGAAAGGGCGCTGCTGGTCGCCAGCAGCATAATGATCGGCGCTTCGATGGTGAACGACAGGCTCATAACGATGCCAAACGCGGCCAATTGCAGCGTGGGATCGGCTTTGCGGCCAATGACGGCCTGCACCCAGGGGCCTTCAATCGTCATGAGGAGCATCGACAGGGCCAGCGGCAGCCAGAACCAGAAGACGGTACGGAGCGTGATTTTGGACATAGGCGGACTGTATGACTTTCAGATCGAGGCGATAGCGATGTGATTCAGTATAGCCGCGCTTGTGGGGAAGAGGCATAAGGCCATTAGAGGCCAAAGAGGAGGATTTTGTGGGGGCGTGACATGTCATGCCCTATATGCAGCAACTTAAGACAATCCATCTTTTAAGGATATTGCTCGCCGCGTTGTCGGAGGCTAAAGCCCTCCGCCTACCGTGACAAAGCCCCATGAATGGGGCTCATGGCGAGGGAGCAGGCGCGTTTGTAGCCCCGTTTACGGGGCTTCGTACTCCCTAGTACAGCTTTGCGGAAGTCGATAAGCAATTCAAATAGCGAACTTTAGCTAAAAGAAACTGAACGAAATGCTTGTGAATTTCCGCAAGGCTGTACTAGACAGACAGCTTTAGCCTCTGGTGTGAGCGGATGCCGCGTGCTGATCAGAGGCCACATATCCTTAAGGAACAGGAGCTAAATAACACAAGCATTTGTTTGATTTGATACGCCAGATTACAGAAGTAAATGCAGAAGTTATTCGATATTTAATCCTAAGTTGCTGTCTATGGGGCATGGCGTGCCACATAGGCATTAAGCTAAGCCATTCTCAGCGGACGCCGACGGCTAAAGCCATCGGCTATGGCTTTAAAATCTGACAAACTGTGTCCTCATTGCGTTTTGACGCCGTTCCATCCCCCTTAAGGGCGACACAGGCTGTCTAAAATGGGCATGAATGCGGCGGTTATCTTTCAAATTCCATAGCTGAGGGCTTTAGCCTTCAGCGTCCGCGAAGCAAAACAGACGCTGATCGGGCGACAAATAGCATTTTCCCCTTAGCTTAATGCCCATGTGGCACGCCATGCCCAAAAACGAATATTTTGTCTTAGAAGCCGTTTGATAATGCAAAATGTTATGCATGATTCGTGTAGGGACAGGGCCTGCCCTGTCCGTTCATCGCGTGAAAATGGACAGGGCAGGCGGACAGGGCAGGCGGACAGGGCAGGCGGACAGGGCAGGCGGACAGGGCAGGCGGACAG
>DAOTUR010000020.1:0-5705 GCA_034436915.1 Anaerolineae bacterium | reverse complement strand
CTCGCCTTTTTCAGGCAAATTTGATCCCAAAAATCGGTTTACAAAAGGTCACAAAGTGTCAAATTTTCGCCAAAATCCTGCTTTTTCACACACTCTGAATTTTGGCGAAGGTATTGATTGGATCGCCCGTTTGTTTTCATGTGCCTATCTTTAACGATGAAATCTGATCGTGTGAGAGACATGACCACACATGGCAAGAACGATCACAATGACAAGCACAGCAGGTTGCTGCGCCCTACTTCTCCATCTCTCCCACAATGCGATACTCCTGCTCTTCGCTGTCCTTGATGATCGTCAAGCCCTCCGTCGTGGAGAGATAGACCTTCACGCCCAGTTGATAGCGGCCTGCAGGCAGATCTGATGGGATGGGGAAACCTTGAGCGGCCGCGAGGATATGCGGATCATAGATGTTTTCGCCTGCCTGCCAGGATGAGGTCGGCCGTTCGCCATTGAAGGGATACGAATCAAGCTGGGCCACCAACTGCCCCGACTCATTGAGCAAAAAGGCCGACACAGTGTAATCATTGGTTTGTACTGTCTCGCTCATCCACCACAGATCCAGCCGCATTTTCTGCGCATCAAAATCGATCTGACGCAGAATCATGCCATTCTCAAAGATTGTGACAGGCTTATCCGGCAGGCGATCATAGCGATACACATCAATCGCATTGCCGAGATGATCGGTGGTCATGGTGGCTGTGCGCACATGACCTGTTGCCTCCAGTTTCACATACAGATCTTCCTCTGCTGACCAATCCTCAACCCACACCGTCGCGTAATCATCCAGCACATCCGGCAGGCCTGTCGGATAGCTGCTCGGATCATTGCGCCGCCACATGCGCATCGAATAATTTTTTGTGCCAGGGGGCATCAGCCGATCAAAATAATAGAGGACGTGATAATCTGGCCCGCCCAATTCACTGAGAGCCAGTTGGCCGGGGCGGGCATACTGCGCGGCTTTCTGGGCGATTTCGCGCCAGGGGGGTTTGGGACGATAAAAATCGACAGTGGTAACACTGTAAACAAGAATCGCGGCCACCAACCAGCCCCGCTCCGGCCAGCGGAAATTAGCCAGACCGAGGGCCGTAAGCAGCACGACCGCCGGGGTAATCTGCGACAGGCGATAGGTGAGCAAAATCGGCATAAACAGATTGAGGATGAAGACGATCACAATTGGTACGAGAAACCAGGCCAAAAGCAAAAAGGGCATACCGAAACGCTGCTGAAAATCCTGTCGCTGCCAGAATCGTGCCGCCTGATTGGGAATTTTGTAGCGTGGGCCGAGAGAGGGCACAATCCGCACCAATCCCACGAGCGCCAGCATAAGCATGACGGCCCATTGGTCACCGAACCATTTTTGGCGCATATCGAGGACGGTGAGCCAGTTGGTGCCCTCGTAAAAATTGCCTGCGGCATTGCGCGGTTGCTGCAATGTCACACCAAACAGCCAGGGTGCAAACAACACGCCGCACGCGCTCAACACGCCAATTGCCGTAATACGCATACGCCCTCGCAGGAAAATGAGCGCATAGAGTCCCTGCACAAACGGAATAAAGACGCCCAGATAATGGGTATAGATAAGAGCCAGCGTGCCCAGAAACCATGTGATGAGTGCCCAGCGTTCGTTTGTGCGGCTCCAGCGCAAGAAACCCCACACGCTCACACAGGCCCACAGCACATGCCATGTATACATGCGCACTTCCTGAGAGAGCGAGATTTCCGCATCTGAGAGCGCCATGAGCAGAGCGGCCAGCAGTGCGACGACCTCAATCTGCCGTCCGGTGGAGCGGGCCACCTCTTTTGCCAGCTGATAGATCATGGCAACACTCAGCATGGCAGGCAGCACGGAAAAATAACGCAGAGCGACTTCACTGGTGCCTGTGAGGGGAACCCACATCGCCATGCCGAGAAAATACAGCGGCGGATGCACATCCTTCACCACAATATCGATCATGTTGGGCTGTGTGACGGCGTAGTAGGTGAAGGCCTCATCTTCCCAGATGCTCTGCTGGCCGAGATGATAAATCCGTCCGGCAGCAGCCAGGAGCAAAAGCAACGTAAGAAGGATGAGATGATAAGAACGAGGCACAAGAAACCCTTTTAACGACAGAGGATACAGAGACCACAGAGAAATGTATCAGGTTTTTGTCTCTGTGTCCTCTGTATCCTCTGTCGTTAAAAAGCAGGAGCGATCAGGCACCCGCCGCTGCAAATTGTGTCGCATCATTCAACACGATGACCGGAACGCTGTTGGGCGTGGCGAGATCGATGCTGTAAATGGTCGTGTGGACGGTCTCGCCTGCCTTGTCGAAGTTGTTGTCAGGCGTGAGCGTGCCATCCAGCACCGCTTTCACCCAGTCAGCGCCGTTGCTGATGGTGCTGACATACAGCGTATTGCCGACCACCTGCATCCGCCCGATGGTATAGGCATCTCCACCCTCAGCCACAAGGCTCTCTGTGCCATCCGCCGCGATGCGCGAGATGGACAGCGCGTTGCGGGCCAATTTTGTCTCGACAGGCACATCGGCGGGAATGCCGAGCGCAGTGGAGAAGGTGCGAAGCTGCTCATCCGTGAGGCCCGTGAGCAGATTGCCTGCTTCGGTGCTGCTGGCATAATACAGACTGCCATCCGCACCCCAGACGACTTGCAGCGGGCTGCGCTGCGTGGGGATGGTCTTTTCTTCCATCGTCTCCAGATTGACGACGACGAGGCTGGTATTGCCCGCGTCATCACCCACCAGCCCGGCCAGCGAGCGCTGATCGGCGGAGAGCGCCATATCCGACAGCTTGCCATCGGCGAACGGCGTCAGTTCATTGCTGAAGGTGCGGAAGAGTGCGCCGCGTCCGCCCGCACAGATCGACGGATACACGAGGCCGTAATCGGTGAGTTGTATCAGAGGCCGCCCGCCGAAGCCATTTTCGACCCAGGTTGCCCAATCCATCGGAATGGAGGAGCTGCCGCCGCAGCCTGCGCCAATCGTCACCTGATTGCTGACGAGTTCGGGCGCTGCGCCTGCCGCTGCATCCACGATGTAGACCTCCATGCGCTGGCCTGCGTCGATGAATTCCGGCGTGGCGACGAAATAGACGATTTTGCCATCGCGTGTCCAGTTGATGGGCATTCCGCTGGCGGACTTGAAATTGGTCACGATATCCAGCGCCTGCGTGCCATCCCACACCTTGAGCGTCTTCATCTCGCTGAATTCCTGACCGTCGGCACTGGCGACATAGGCCAATTTCGTGCTATCGGGCGACCAGACTGCGCTGTAATCATAGGTGGGGGCGCTGTCCACGAGTACGGGGGTCGTACTGGTGGGTTCAAGCGTATACAGGGCCTTGTTTTGCACGAAGGCCAAGCGAGTCGCAGGAGGTATTTGCTGCGCCAGTGTTGGCAGGGCGAGCAGCAGAGCCGCCGCCGCTCCAAGCATCATCTTTTTGAGCATGAGAGTCTCCAGAATTGTTGCTGAATCACACTGTCATCTTAACCGTCTGCCAGCGAGTCGTCCACTGCGATTTGCCCCACGCTCACCCTACGATTTTGTGAGGCCAAATAGATTATTCGTGCTGCTCTTGCAGCAGCCAGCGCATGGCGGCATCACGCTGTCCACCGCCGAAATAATTGGCATTGATCTGCGGATAGATCGCCATGACGGTTGTTTTGACCAACAGCACCAGATCGAGCCGATTGGCTGAGACGAAGGCATAGCGTGTGTTGGGGCGCTGCGGATAGCGGGACATCAAGGGGCGCATCTTTTGATAGCCATAGACAATCGGGAGTGCGCACGATTCGGTCATATCGATCAGCACGCGAATGGTGTCTGTGACGGGGCGCTGGAAGAAGATATCCAACTGATTGTAGAGGGCATCGACAGCAGCATGGCTCGATTCGTGAAAGATCAATTCGTGCCAGTCGCCATCATGCAGACGATACGTCATTATCTCTGTTGCGATCTTATCCATCGTGTCACATCCTCACATTCCATTCAGCGTCAGACTTATTCTACCAGACGATATCACTCGAAATGGGTCTTCGTGATGAAATGATTGCGGTGGCCGAGGGGACAATCCTCCAGCGTGAACAGCACCTCAAAGCCCAGTTTTTGATAGAAGGGCAGCGCTTGAAATTCGGTGGTATCGGCGATGATGCCGTTGGTCTGACGGCGGCGGCATTCAGCGAAGAGGCGCTCCAGGAGAAGCGTGCCAACCCCCTGCCCCCGCAGCGACTCATGCACCCATAAAAAGCGCAGATCATACCAATCCCAGAAGAAGCCGCCCGCGACCCCGCCCAGAATATCGCCATACACATCTTTGGCCCAGACCGCGTAGGGCAGATTGATGATCGGGATCGGGCTGGCGGACACCTGATAATGGCCGATGGTATGCGACAGCGAGGGCAGCGGCGGGACATCCACGTGCAGCCCTGTCAGATCGGCGTCTTCGCGGTGCAGCGTCTTCATGAGGAAGTAGGTGCTGTGACCATGCGGGCGGTTGACGTTCTGGCCCGTGATGGTGTAACCAAGCTTGAGGTAGAAGGGCAGCGCCTGAAAACTGGCCGTGATCAGGCGGGCATAGCGTATCCCCTGTTGCAGCGCGGTCTGCTCAACGGCCTGCATCAGCCGCCGACCAATGCCGTTTTGTCGAAGCTCCGACGCCACCCAGATGGTATCGATATACAACCAGCCCGATTCCGCCTCGCCAATCACGCCGCCGATGAGTACGCCGCGTTCATCATAGGCGGCGACGCACATATCCTGCTGCCCATCCAGCGCCAGCAGATCAGGAGCGCGGCGGCGGTTATCGGCTTTGAGATGGCTGCGAAGCTGTGTCAAGTCTTCGGCAGTGGGGAGGATATCGTCAACGATCACGTAATTGCGCATCAATTACAGCTCCGTGCGGAGGTGGGAGGGTAAATGTTCAACATTATTATGAGACATCACCGTCATCAGGCCATGCTCATCGATCCGCACGACGGAGATGCCACAATTCAGGATGAACAAATTCGCCCACGAATCGGGCGGCGCATCCATCGCCCGACAGATGAAATAGCGGATGATATTGCCATGACAGATGATCAGCTCATGTCCATCCGTCGTCGCTGTCGGCGGCGGAGCCTTGAAATAGCGATTGAAGGCATCATCGGCCTGGATGCGATGCGCCAGCACATCCGACAGGCTGAAATCCGCCGATGCCCGCGCATACTCCGAATAATGATTCTCAAGGCGCGGCGGCACAGTCGGCACACACTCGCGCAGCAGATTGTCCTGTCGCAGCGGCAGTTTGTAGAAGTTGGAGTTGATAATACGGGCGGTTTCGGCGGCCCGCGACATGCTGCTGGTATGAATCACACGCACAGGCACATCCACCAGGAAGCGGCCCGTCAGATCGGCCTGTTCCTCACCAGTGAGCGTGAGTTTGCCATAGGGCAGGTCGGGCGTTGCCATATATTGACCATGTCGGATGAGATATAAAAAACGTTTTGGCATGGGTCTCCTTCGCCCGTTTCAAGGTGTGGTGCGTGATCTTACACATGAGTTCATAGACCGCGATTTGTGTTGGAATGATTGTAACGTTTATGTCTGTGAATTAGTAATCATTCACCTATCCATGATAATCGTGGGTTTGTAGGGGCAGGATGCATCCTGCCCAAGCCAGATCTCCTACAAATCAATCAGGGCGCGATACATCGCGCCCCTACAACCGCCTTC
>DAOTUR010000019.1:0-2464 GCA_034436915.1 Anaerolineae bacterium | reverse complement strand
ATGAGGCGGGACACCAAGGAACAAATCCATTGGCAGATCAACTGATCGCAATTGTTTGAGCTTCTCAATTTCTGACAGCAATTGTTTGAGACTTAAATCCTGGGGATCACGTTTGAGGGCCGAAAACAAAGACGTTTGCACCCCCTCTACTTCATCTTCGACTGTTGTCAGCAAAAGTTCATCCAATTTCTGCTGGCTTAAAGGGCCGAGTTTAGCACTGAGACGTTGAGCTAACTTACTTTCAAAGCCTCGCACAACTTGATGCATCAGCTGCTCTAGACGTTCTAAACTGGGTGGTTCGAGCTGTTGCTGCCGGAACCAGACAGAGGCCCGTTCACGCAGCTGCTCTAATGGGTCGTTGTGATAACCATCGAATTGCTCTTCCAACCATACTCTCAGGGCCTCTGTCTGGCTGCGACTGCTTCGACCATACCCAAGTCGATCCCGAATAGCGGCCCGATGACGGCGTGCGGTCCGTCCTTTCCACTCATACAGAACCCAAAGTTCAGGCCTCACGCCTAACTGTCGGGCTATGTCCTCAATGATAAGAGGCGAAATGTCGGCTGCGGTGTTCACAAATGCTCCCCAATACTGGAAACATTTTAATTAGACCGCTAGCCCCAGTAGATTATGGCCTTCACCGCTTTCATCGAGCCACTGCCTCTCGCCAACGCTCAAGCTAAAGTGTTCAAGCATCTCCTCTTTTGACCAATCGCGTTTCATCTCTCCTCTCCGGTCTCCCATTCCATCCGTTCCATGCGCTGGGCTAAATCATCCAGATCAGGTTCGGTATAAATCATAATCGTATTGAGATTGGCATGACCAAGCAAGCGGGCCAAGCCGCGTACATCATCTGGATTCGCTCGCAGATAACGGTTGGCAAAGGTATGACGCAACAGATGCGGATGTAACTCTTTAATTCCGACCGCAGCTCCATATTTCTGGAGCATTCGCATCACCGAACTGCGATGGCTCAAGGGACCTTTCTTGCCCATCCACAGCGGTGTGTTTGGGTGGGCAAGATCAGGATGGTCGGTGTCAAAATAAGTTTGTAGTGCTTGCCGACAGTCGAGGGTTAACGGGATTTCCCGATACTGAGACCCCTTGCCGTATCGAACAATGACCTTGCCGGAGCGTTCGTGCAGCTCAATATCAGCGCGTGTCAGATTCAGCAATTCACTGACACGGACACCTGTGCCAACCATCATCTCAATCATGGCATAGTCACGGGCTTCACCCTGCGCGGCCCGCAGCAATCGCCGCAACGCAGAGGCTTTCAAGGCGCGCGGTTTCAAGCGATCCAACCGAAGCGCGGCAATGTGTTGGGCGGGATTTGAGTGAACAAGCCCTTGCTGCTGGGCCCAATCTAAGAGCTGATTGAGGGCGACCAGACGTTGATTGATGCTGGCCGGAGCGGCTTTTTCAACACGCTGTTGGTGGGCTTTCCAATCTCTTATATCACGCGGCAAGATACTGGCCAAATCAAACGTTAACCCCGCATACGCCGTTTCATGCCAGTGCAAAAAGTGTGCCAGGGCGCGGCGGTAAGCCGCAACGGTGTGAGGGCTTTTCCCTCCTTTATAGAGTGTTTCCAACCACTCGTCAGATGGTTTACGATTATGTTGCGTCATTTGAGCCTCTTAGCCCTTCTTTTTTCGTCTAAATTATAGGCAAAATCGGTATTTTACGCAACATAATGAAGATTATGCCGCTTATAACCTCCCAAAATAAAGATGACTTTAATTTATCAATTGTCATCTATTCTATCTTGCTCGAGTGGCCTCTCAAAACGGCTTCTCTACCTTTGGGCCATCATCGATTGACGAGGACGACAATGATTCAGCGCTTCCTGACTTACCTGCTCACCTTACGCACAGCGAGAGATGAGATACACTCATGCTATGAAAAATCAAGACTTGCTCGACCTGTATAGCGACTATCTGATCAGCGCCTTTGGACAGACAACCGGCACCGGTTTGGCGGAACTGTTGGGTGGCAGCGTGAGCCATGACCGCATCCAACGCTTGTTGTCAAAGCAGCAGTTCGGTTCAGCCGAGTTATGGACCGTCGTCAAGCCGTATGTGCGGCAGATCCAGAACGATGATGGGGTGATGATCATTGACGATAGTATTGCTGAAAAGCCCTATACCGATGAGAACGCCATCATCTGTTGGCATTATGATCACAGTCAAGATCGCAGTGTCAAGGGCATTAACTTTGTCACCTGTCTGTATCATGCACGGGGTTACTCGTTGCCCGTCGGCGTGAGTTTGGTGGCAAAAACCGAATATTACATCGATAAAAAGTCTGGCAAGCAAAAACGTCGCTCACCGATCAGCAAAAATGACTATTATCGCGAATTGTTGACAGCGGCCAAACACAATCAGATCCCGTTTCGCTATGTGTTAAGTGATGTGTGGTACAGTGCAGCCGAGAATATGCGCTTCATCAAGCAAGACTTGGG
>DAOTUR010000018.1:0-1961 GCA_034436915.1 Anaerolineae bacterium | reverse complement strand
GGTGAATCGGATCGATCCCCTGGGGTTGGATGACGAGGATCCTAAACAGGAACCTGCGCCTGAGCCACCTCCCAAGCCAAAGTTTACCCGAGAGGATTACCTGAAGAACCGTCAGTTCGTTGATACGCGTTCCGATGAAGATAGGCACAATCCTGAAGCGGCCGCAGCTGCGGCGTATGATCGACAAGTGGCTGATGTTAATGCCCATAATTTGGCGGTGAGGACAAATAATGCCAATCCGTATGAGGTTATGGATAAAAGGTATTCGAATGTCGTGGAGGCCGGCGCAAATGCTTTGGATTATGCTGCTGGCTACATTGCGACGGGCGCAGCTGAGCGAGCGACGGACAATCCAATCGATACGGCGTTGATGATGATTCCGATGATGCCGGCAGCTATGGGAGTTCGAACCGCAGGCAGAACAGCTGCAACGGAGATGGCGGAGGCAGGGCCCAGAATAGCAAAGAGCCTTCCGGGGCCGAAGCTCCCGGGAAAAATCGCAAGCACTTTCGATGGGGCCGTGTATGTCAATAGGAAGCTTGACGCAGATGAGATAATGTACAAGTATCACGGACAAAATAATAGAACGGGCCGACAGTTTTCTTGGTTAAGTAATAGGAAATATGCCTCCGAGGATGAGGTCAGAAGTGCCTTAGCAATTCACCGTGATTGGGGAGTGAATCTCTCGAATGTATCTCAAATTAACATTCCGCGTGGTACATGGGTGAGTGAAGGTAGAGCGGCGGCACAAGGCGCGGGGTACCCAGGGCAAGGTTACCAAGCTGTAGTACAGGAAATGCCTCGTTCGTGGATCGTTAGAACGGACAGATTTCCATGAGAGGCGACATTGAGAGGTCCATCTCCTTGATGCGCGTATTGGTTTTAAGCTTGAGGGAATCTGGAAACAATGAGACCTCGTCATTTATTGAATTAATGGCGAATAGCCTGCGAACGAACCGCAACGTCGAAATAATAAAAGAAGATATAAGAAAAATGGCATCAATTGTTCAATATGGAGACTTCACGCCAAAACAAGAAAGGCTATTTTACGACATTCAGGACTCGTTGAGTTAGCCGCATATGTCCAGGGCCGCGTATCGGTCGTATATTATCCACACGTGCGATTACTCTTATTCGTGGACTAAAGTGGAGAAATATCTTAGCGATTGCCCTCGAAAAATGACTGCCAGAATGCCTAGGTGCCCCAAGAACCGCGAAAATACGGCTGTTATTGCACGGTTATCCGGCATCTGACCATCGGGTCGATGCTGGCGTCGGCGTTATGGTTGACGCAGTTACGCGGCGCGTCGGAACGACGTCAGCAAACCGTGCAGCGATTGATCGCAGACGATCTTGCCAGTGCCCGTCTGCCAAGGCCCGACGGTGACGTTACCGATGCCCTGATGGGGGCGTTCTGTGTTGTAGTGCCGAATATATTCAACGGCAGCATGGCGCAGGCGATCTTCCGAGAGGAAGATCATGTGGTTCAAGCACTCTTCCTGGATCGAGCGGATAAAGCGTTCGGCGTACGCATTCATGTCGGGCGCGTGAATGGCAGTTTGAGTCAGCTTCGTGCCCAAAACGCGTTTGGTGCCCTCCCCGTACTTTCCGTCATTGTCGAGAATCCAATGCTTGCGTCGGGCAAGCGGCTCGCCGGACATGGTAGCCGAGCGCAGAACATTGGCGCACCACGCATCGGTCGGATGGCACGTCATGCCAAGCAGATGCACGCGGCGGGTATCGTGTTCGATTGCGATGAAGACAAACGCGTTGACCACTTTGCCCAGCAGGCCAATCGGGATTTGGATAAAATCTGCACCGACGGTGGCATGGGCATGCAATTTCCAGAATTGACTCCAGGTACTGCCCCGGCGCCCGTTACCGGGCGTGGGTGCGCGGCTATGCTGAGTCAGGACTTTACGGACGGTCGATTCAGCCACGGTGAAGCCGCATTTGGCCAT
>DAOTUR010000017.1:0-6879 GCA_034436915.1 Anaerolineae bacterium | reverse complement strand
ATTCATGACACCCAAATAGATCGAAATTAGATTCTTCTGTGTTTTAAGCCTCGCATTTGTGGTTTAATCCTCTCGCTGAACATCTTGATTTGCGGAGATGGCTGTGATCAATTGGAACGCTGTCGCGTGCTTTGGCGGGGTCGCTCCCCATGTTCTCAAGCAGTTGAATGCCAACGCGCATCGTCATGTCTATCAGGCAGGCGCTGCCATCTTTGTTGAGGGTGCGCCGTGTGGCGGACTGCATGTAGTGGTCGAAGGGCTGGTGAAGCTGTACCGCCTCAGTCCCGAAGGTCGCCCGCATACGCTGAGCCTGCTCAAGCCGCTTGCCACCTTCAATGAGGTCGCGGCTGTCGATGGCGGCCCGAATCCTTATAATGCAGTGGCCGTTGTGCAATCGGCGGTTGTCAGCCTCAGTCATACCGGATTGATGGAGCTGTTGAGCCAGGAGCGTTCGCTGCTGCAAAATTATGTGCAAGCGCTGGCGCATGTGAATCGGGAGTATATCGAGCGGCTGGAGGATATGACCTTCCGCACGATTCCCTCACGCCTTGCCAAGCTGTTCCTGCATGAGATGACGTATGCCGATCAAATCGCCGAGGCTCCCACGCAGTTGAATCAAGAGGAGATTGCGGCTATCCTGGGCACAACCCGCGAGGTGGTGGGGCGGGCGCTGCGAAACCTGCTGAACGCGGGCCTATTGAAGAAGCGCGGCCACAAGGTCTTCATTGCGGATCGTGAGGGGCTGGAACATCTGGCCCGCACCAATGATATGCCCGCGTACTGTCCGCAGCCGCGTGAACCCGCATAAGATCGTGTCGAATCCGCCAATATTGATTTAATTCTCCTACATGGTATTTGTAGGGGCAGGGCGATTGCATCTTAGTAATCATTCACCTCTCCATGTGAATTTTAGGTTCGTAGGGGCACGATACATCGTGCCCACGCCAAATCCCCTAAAAATCACAAGGGCACGATACATCGTGCCCCTACAAACCCACGATTCTCACGGAGAGGTGAATGATTACCTTTTGTATCCCGCTATAGGATCACAACGGTTCACAACGTTTTTGTAGGGGCGCGATATATCGCGCCCCTACGCCACTCCTATCTCAGATTTACGACTTGCCCTATGGGTGACACACGCCCCTAAAAACAGTCATGACTCATTTGCCGCCTGCATCAATGTCTCCAGGTGCGTCAGGCGATGCGCGTAGGTGTGATGGGCATAGACATGCGCGAGAGCGGCCTCGGCCATGCGCTCGCGCTCCTGGGGATGGGCGCGATAATAATCCACCAGATCGCGTAGGTGAGCGAGCGAGTCATAGACGATGAGATGCTCGCCCGGTGTAAACCACGTTGCAATGCCGGGCCGATTGTCCGAAATTTGAAAGGCTCGCAGCGCCGCCGCCTCAAACAGGCGCATATTGCCGCCCCAGCGCATAAAATCGCCATGCACATTCAGGCTGATCGACGCCGCAGACAGCACGCGAAACATCGTCTCGCCCAGCGCTTCGCCGCGTAACCAGGGCCGCAGCGAGGCAGGCACATCATGTACGCTCCACAGGCCCACATCAAAACCATGCAGCCCTTCCAGCGCTGCAATCCGTTCGCTGTAGAGATTGGGCGGCATGATCGTGCCGACAAACGTGACATCGCAGGCATAACGCGCCCGCTCGTCCGCAGGCAGCTCGAGCGGGTGATGATAGGCGGGATCAACGGCAGCGATGGGCAGACATGCCATACGTTTTGCGCCCAATTCCAGCCATTGAATGCCGTGATAATAATCATTGACGAGCACCCAATCGTACAGGCGGGCGGCCTCGCGCTCGATGGCCTGTGAGAACACAATCGGCGATGTGCCGCTGACATAGAGAATCTGGCAGCCTGTGCGCTGTTTGATCTCAGCCAGCGTCTCGGCATAAATGACGGTGTTATCGCCGATCACCCACAGCCAATCAGGATGAAACTCCAGCGCGTGCTGGAGCAGATGGGCATTTCGCAGGCGGATATCCGGGTTCATGTGCGGTGGCAGCCGACGCAGAGCGGCATCGAACACCTTGCGCGGGGTGATGCGCGTGGAGTGATGCTGCGCCTTGAGCTGTTCAAGGCCGCCGCCCCATCCCGGCAGATTGCGCCAGAACACATCGACAGTATAGCCGCGTGCTTGCATCGCTCGTTCCCAGAAGCGTTGGGCCATGCTGGTTGGAAACAGCGGCGATGGCTGACCAGGAGCCAGCGCCGCCCGTTCGCGCAGCAGTTCCTGCGGGTGATGCAGTGAGGCGACGAAGAGAACGCGAGGGAGCATTTACGCCTCGATCAAATAACGCGCAATCAGATGGGCGGTGTGCTGCAACGCCTCCTGATGTGTGCGCTCATAGCCATGAGACGAGGCCACGCCCGGCCCGATCAGGCCCACACGCGCTTCGCCGCCTGCCCGCCAGTACGCCGAACCATCGGAGGAATAATACGGGTAAATATCGACCTTGTAGGCGATCTCATGCGCCTCCGCCAGCCGCCGCAGCTTGCTCACCATATCCCAGTGATATGGCCCGCTGGCATCTTTGGCGCAGATCGAGCATGAGAATTCATCGCCCGTTTGCCCCGTGCCGAGTGCGCCCATATCAATCGATAGCAATTCAACGAGGTTGGCAGGCCAGCCCGCTGCGCCGCCATGCCCGACCTCTTCATAATTCGTGATCAGGATATGCGTGTCCTGGGAGGGCGTTAGGCTCGCATCGCGCAGGGCTATCAGCGCCCCATAGATGACCGCGACACCGGCTTTATCGTCCAGGAAACGTGACCGAATGAAGCCCGTCTCGATTTGCTCAATGCGCGGATCGACAAAGACGAAATCGCCCACGCCAATGCCCAGGGCCAGCGTCTCGTCGCGGCTGGTGGTGCGGACGTCAAGGCGCAGTTCCATCGTGTCTTCGTTGCGGGCTTTGGATTGGGCGTCACGATTGACGTGTGTGCTTGGATTGTTGAGCAGAATCGTGCCCCGATAGCGGCGGTTGTCGAACGTCCGCACGGTGCAGTTTTCAAACTCGGCTCCCGGCCAACTGATCCCACCCAGATTCGTCAGTTTCAGGCTGCCGTTGCTGTTGATATCTTTCACCATGAAGCCCAATGTATCAATATGGGCGGTCACGCCCACAGGCTGTTCGCTGCTCTGGCCGCGCCATGTGATGAGCAGAGCGCCTTTGCGCGTCTCCTGAATCTCGAGATTAGGGATATTGAGTTCATCGAAGATGCGCCCGGTATAGGCAATCGCCTCCGCGTGATATCCGGTGGGGCTGGGAATCTTCAACAATTCGATCAGAAAATCGATCATCGCCTGCATCGGCATGGTGAGAGAGGTGGACATGGAGGCTCATTCCTTAAACAATGTGTGGATTAAAAACTCTTGAAATTCCTTGCCCTCTTGACAACGTAAAGAGGGCAAGGGTTTTTCAGGGGTAGTATCGGCCACAACGATAAATAGAGATATTTATGGCGGTTTGTAGGGACACGGCAGGCCGTGTCCCTACACCCCTTTGAGGCGATCTTTTGCCTCCTGAACGGTGATTGACAAACGCTCGTTAAAAACCTACCCATGAAAAGGGAGATTACGGCGTCGCGGTGGGCGCTGCCGCAGGTGCATTGGGCAGCCAGACGCGCAAACGTCCATCGTCCGTGCCATAGGCCAGCGCCAGTGTGTTATCGTTGAGCGTCACCGCCGAGAGATTGGTCACGATACGGCCATTGACGGGCAAAGACCACATCTCGCGCACGCCCTCCGCTGTATGCTGAACGCCGGAAATACGGGTGCGATCCTGCGAGGGCAGCACAATCTCCGGCTGTCCGTCGCCATTGAAATCGCCCGCCACTGCCATATCCACATTGATGGAGCCGATCATGTGTGAGGTATAGCCCTCCGCCTCACCAACGGTATCCAGCGCGTTCGTCTCAGCGTTATAGCGCAAGAACTGCACGGCCCCATTGATATCCGGCGTGCGAACGGCCACGATTTCGTTTTCCCCATTCGGGCCAAACGGTGCAAAGGCGATCTGGTGAATCCAGCGGCTGTCCTGGCCGAGCGGCGTGCTGTTGACCTCTGCCGTGAAATCCTTGCCATCGAACAGATATACGCGAATCCACGAGCCAACCGTGCTGTTGCTGACGGTGGTCACGAGGTCTTCTGTGCCATCGCCATTCACATCCGCCCAGAAGGGCGAAATGCCCTCAAACACATCTTCGCCCTGTAAATCGGTGCGCTTGACGACGCCAAACTGATTGGCTGTCAATTGCAGCACCGCTAGACCGGAGCCTTCGTAGTTATCGCCCAGGATGCCATGCACATAGCGCTGATTCGTTGCACCGACGTAGACAGCGA
The DNA here is from genome assembly GCA_034436915.1 of Anaerolineae bacterium. GTDB lineage: Bacteria > Chloroflexota > Anaerolineae > Aggregatilineales > Phototrophicaceae > JALHOR01. The sequence goes on along the minus strand of DAOTUR010000017.1, from coordinate 2,507 downwards.
CGAGGCCCTTGCTGTTCACCACCGGGCGGGCATCGCGCAGGGCATTGAGGGGCAGACGCGCCAATTCAATATTGTTGCGCCAGATCGCCACATCGCCGTTATACGTGACTTGCAGATAGACGCTGCCATCCAACAACGGAACGGGGTGCGTGGTGGAGGTGGGATTGTCCTGCGATTTGAGATTGCCTGATGCCCCGGCGGTGATCGCCATCACGGGCAGAGCGCTGGCAGGATCGCCCTTCTGCGTTGGGTCCTGGCTGCGAATGATGCCCGGCACAGGCGAATCAACCGGGCGGATGATCAACTGAGAATAGCCCAGTGCATCGCGCACCTGCCAGCGCGGGATATCGCCCGCCACATTGCCGCCGACCACCCACACAGGCACGCTGTCGAGCTTGATATCATAGCCGGGGACATTCGGGAATGTGCCTGTGCCAGCGACATAGCGGTTGCCATCGATGCGCTGATAGGTGTAGAAATAGAAAATAGGCGCGTTCGGGACGGGCGTTGTGGCAGGAGTTGGGGTTTGCTGCGCTGCCGCCCCACCAACGATCATACACATCATGACAAGCGCAAAGAGATATCTCATTCTGCATGTGGCCTTTCTACTGATCACGAGTATCGTGTCATTATAGCCCCGCCGCTATGCAGAACCAGTGATGGCTTGCAGGGACAGCCGCGAGTCGCCCTATATCCCGCGCCGAGTTAACAGATTTTTTACTCGTGTCTGCTACAATGACCCTATCAACACCGTTAGGGGATTGATCACCATGCGAAACTATATCGAGGATACGCCTGACTCCGACGAGCCAGTTCTCATCCTGCCTGAGCTGCATCAGGACACCCTGCTGGCGCTCATGAATATTCCAGAAACCACCATTCGTGCGAATCGGGCGGGCAAGCTGACCCGAGATCAACAGGACTTTGTGCATCAGCACATGAAGAATGAAGACGATAGCTCATGGCTGCTGACGAGAATCTTCATGGGAACATCGGTGCTGCTGGCCTTCATCTTTGTGATGCAGGGTCTCGCCACAATGGCCTTCATCCTGGGGGGTGGACTCTTTGCCGCCGTCTTTGGGCTGTTTGCCTATCGCCTGCGGCAGAAGCGCGTGCGTGATCTGTCGGAGCGCGTGAGCCAGGTGAAAGGCACACTGCGTGTCATCAAGTCGGAGCAGTTCGATCAGTGGGCATTGGTGATTGAAAACAAATTCTTCCGCATCTCCAGCGAACTCGCCAACACGCTGGCTGGCTATGATGCGCCGATTGTGGCCGCCTATTACACCGAGGGATCAGATACGCTGCTGTCGATGGAAGTCCTCGCCCTTGAGAAGCGCAAGAATGACGACATTCACGCTGAAGGAGAGCAGTCGCTGGCCGCCTGGGACAAGCCCAAGAACACGCTGGCGCTGGACGACACGCCTGCCGTCAACGAGGATGAGCGCCTCGCCAACGATGATGCGCCTGCTCAGCAGGAACAGGCATCCGGCAGCAAACGGCGCTTTTAACGATCTTCGTGTGCTATGAGAGAAGGGCATGAGAGATCATGCCTTTTTTGCTGCTTAATCAACAATCATGCTCTCATAAAATATCAATATTTCTAATAATCATGTAGCGATTATTAATCTTGTATATTCTTAAATACGGTGCACAATGAGTGTATAACATCTTTCAGGGACGAGGCGTGTCATGGTAATTCCATATGAAGCTGTGCTCTTTGCCGGGCTGATTTTCGTTTTGCGCGTGGTTAACTACGCCATCAGCACTGTGCGGTTGGTGTTCATTGCCCGCAATCAGCGCGTGCTGGCCGCAATGCTGGCCTTTGTCGAGGCGTTTGTGTTTGCTGTCGTCATGGCCCGCATTGTGTCGGATCTGGCGAACCTGCTCAATCTGTTTGCGTACTGCATGGGGGCATCGGTGGGTAGCTACATAGGCATGGCGATTGAGGCGCGTTTCGTCAAAAGCTACAGCACGATCACGGTCATCGCGTCGGAACTGGGCGAAGAAATGGCCTGCCGTCTGCGAGATCGCGGCTACGGCGTGACGATGACACATGGCGAGGGACGCGATGGGGCGGTGGATATTCTTCGCAGCAGCGCCGCCAGCCGCGATATTCCGCTCATGGTCAATGTCATTCGAGCGATCAATCCCGATGCCTTCATCGAGATTGAGGCGGCGCGTACTGTGCTGCGCGGATGGCTGCCCAACAGCAGCGCAATTCGCCAGTAGAAGGCGGGGAGAAATGGGATTTTGGCGCAGGTATCGTCAGGGAAGCGCAGGGCATGACCGTGTTGGTGACACCATTTTCGTTTGAGGGGAAATTGTCGTAGGGGCGCAGCGTTCTGCGCCCCTAAAAAGCACTGTGATCCATTGTGATCCGCAAAACCATGTTGTCGGGTAATCATTCACCTATCCGTGACAATCGTGGGTTTGTAGGGGCACGATGGATCGTGCCCTGGTGATTTGTAGGGGATTTGGCGTGGGCGCGATGCATCGCGCCCCTACAA
>DAOTUR010000016.1:0-7580 GCA_034436915.1 Anaerolineae bacterium | reverse complement strand
CCTACCTGTATCACTATCGCCAGATCCTGCCACCGCTGCTGGAAGTGCTGACGTTTCGGTCCAATAATGACTCCCATCAGCCTTTGCTTGCTGCTTTGGATCTCGTGGGGCGGTATTTGAACCATCCACAGCCTGTCTATCCGGCGGATGTCGTCGTTCCAGTCGAGCATGTCATTCAAAAACAGTGGCTTCGCTGGATAACTCAGCGGTCACGCGGCGGCCCACACCAGATCCACTGTGGTCGCTATGAATTATGTGTGCTGCAAGCACTGCGAGACAAGCTGCGGTGTAAAGAAATCTGGGTCGAGGGAGCCGATCGCTATCGCAATCCCGATGAGGATGTGCCTGTCGATTTTCCCGACAAGCGTGTGGAGTATTATGCCGCGCTCGATCTGCCCTTACAGGCCGATATCTTCATTGCCCAGTTGAAGACACAGATGCACGAGGCGCTGCAGCAACTCAACGACAGCCTGCCCCAGAACCCAGCGGTCAAGATTTTGCCCAAAGCCGGCGGTTGGATCCGTTTAAGCCCCGCCCCTCGGCAGGCTGAACCTGACACGCTGCTGGCTTTGAAACAGGCGGTGAAACAGCGCTGGGGTCTCACCAGTCTGCTGGATGTGGTCAAAGAAGTCGATTTACGGGTGGGGTTTAGCGCGAATTTTGAGAGTTTAAGTGGGCAGCAGCGGCTACCGCAAGACGATTTGCAAAAGCGTTTGCTGTTGTGTGTCTTTGGCCTGGGGACGAATACAGGCTTAAGCCGGGTGAGCCTGGGGCCGCATGGCATCCCTTACAGCCAATTGCAGTATGTGTCGCGGCGCTATCTGAACCCCGCCACCTTACGTCAGGCCATGCGGCAGGTTGTCGATACAACCCTGGCGGTCAAACAGTCGCATATCTGGGGCGAAACCGCGACCTGGTGTGCGTCTGATTCAAAGCAGTTCGGCGCTTGGAGTCAGAATTTACAGGCCCAGTGGCACAATCGCTATCGTCAAGCGGGGGTGATGGTGTATTGGCATGTCGCCAAACAAGCCACTTGTATTTACTCGCAGCTCAAAGCGCCGTCCTCGTCGGAAGCCGCGACGATGATTGAAGGCGTTCTGCGCCACTGTACCCAGATGCAGGTTCAGCGCAATTATGTTGATACCCATGGACAAAGTGAAGTGGCCTTTGCGTTTTGCCGTTTGTTAGGCTTTCAACTGATGCCCCGCCTCAAACGGCTGCATGAGCAAAAGCTGGCACTGCCTGACAAAGCCGCCTTCGACCGCTATCCCCATCTGTCCCCCATTTTAAAATCCGCCATCGATTGGGATGTGATCTTTCAACAGTATGATGAAATGGTTAAATATGCCACCGCACTGCGCCTGGGAACCGCGGACACAGAGGCGATTTTGAAACGGTTTACCCGTCAGGACGTGCAGCATCCGACCTACAAAGCCTTGTCCGAGTTAGGCCGCGCTCTGAAAACGATTTTTCTGTGTCAGTATTTGCGCGATGCCGCCCTCAGACAGGAGATTGAAGAGGGATTGAACGTGATTGAGAATTGGAACAGTGCCAATGGGTTCATCTTTTATGGCCGCCAGGGTGATATCAGCAGCAATGAGAGGGACGCGCAGGAAGTGTCGATCTTATCTATGCATTTGCTGCAATCGTGTCTGGTTTACGTGAATACCTTGATGGTGCAGGACATTCTGTCTGAACGCCTGTGGTATGACCGCTTGACCGTGTCCGATTGGCGCGGCATCACGCCCTTGTTCTATAGTCACATTAACCCCTATGGGCAGTTATCTGGATATGCAGACCCGTATTCCTCTGGCTCAGCCCTCAGCGGCTTAATCCTCTCTGCTTCGTTCTTATCTGGGTGAGCGAAGAAAACGGACGTTTTCTTCGGTTAAAATGAGCGACGATACCAGCCCGTAACATCAGTTAAAATGAGCGATGTTACGGCCCTTTTCAGGTTAAAGCAGGTCATCGATCAGATGAGCAAGGTTCTGGCGTATCTCCGCACCTCCACCGACAAACAGGATTTGATGAGTCAGCAGCTTGAGCTGCTGGAGTAGACCCGTCAGCAGCGCCTGGAGATTGCTGACTTCAGCGCTGTTTCGATGTCCTCGCGCCGAACCCCACAGGAGCGCCGCATTGATGAGCTGCTGGAGCGCTTGATCCCGGGTGATATGCTGCTTGTCACCGAGTTGAGCCGCCTTGGACGCAGTACCGGGCAGGTCATTCATCTCATAGATGAGTTGGTCAAACGCAGCATCCGTGTCGTGATCCTCAGCAGAATCTGGTGTTGGATGCCTCAGGCGATGATCTGCATGCCCTCACGCTGATCACACGTCTGTAGCTGTTTGCGGAAATGGAACGTCTGATGATCAGTCGGCGCACGAAAGACGCCTTAGCCACCAAGAAGTTGCAGGGCATGACTCTGGGCAAGCCTTACGGAACTCAGCAAAACAGCATTTATGATCGTGATCAGGCGCGGATTGTGGAACTGCTGCGCCTGGGTGTCTCAGCACGGCATATTTCGAGTCATCATCTGCGCTATGGTTCCACATCGAGCTTGAACTCCTATATTCGAACTCGAAAGCTGCGTAAAAAATCTCAGATATAATTTCTCATCTCTCATTAACCATATGGCCCCGCGTTGCACGGTTGTTAAACACAGGCCTAACGTTGTGGATCGGGATCGCGTGCGTGACCTGCTGGAGCAGGAATCGCTGATCCAAACCACGATGGACACCAGCCAGATCATGCGTATCCGCGAAAACATGGAGCGTGCCAATGCCCGCCGCTTGCAACCGCATTACATCAAAGCCTTTTTCTTGCAGGCGTTTGAGCATCTGGGCGGGACGCTGCACGAGCGCGAACGCGGGCGCTATGCCATCAATAACGTGCCTGCGGCCATCCGCAACTATGCCAGAGAACGCGGCTTAGGCGAGGTGTCTGTCAAATATGAGCGCATCTGCTTTGAAAAATCGCTCATCAATCTGGCCGATAAGGTGCCTGCGACGTTCGTCTGCCCCGGTCATCCGCTGCTGGATGCGATCATTGGCCTGCTCCTTGATCGTGATGGGGAACTGCTCAAGCGTGGCGGGGTGCTGATTGATGAGACCGACCCCGGCCAGACGCCGTGCGTGCTGCTCTATCTGGAGCAGGCCATCCAGGATGCCACACCGGGCAAAACAGGTGAACGCCACACCATCTCGCGTGAGATGCACTTTGTTGAAATTGGCAGTGATGGTGAAGTGCGCGAAGCGGGCGGTGCGCCCTATCTCGATTATCGCCCGGCGACAGCGCAAGAGTTGGCACAGATGGCCTCCCTGAAAATCGGTGAGGGATTTGGCATGACATCGGAGAACACGGCGATGGATTACGCCATTGAGCAGTTGGTGCCGCGCCATCTTGATCGCGTCTCACAGCAGCGCATTGAACTCATCGACAAGACCGAAGCGGCTGTGCAGGAGCGCCTGACCAAAGAAATCAACTACTGGGATTTACGGGCGGCGGATCTGCGTACCTCGGAACGAGCCGGCAAGATCAATGCCAGACTCAACAGCCAGTTGGCGGCGCAGCGGGCCGACAGCCTCACTGAGCGCCTGAAGCAGCGCAAAATCCAACTGGCCCAGGAGCGCCAGATATCTGCGACCCCGCCGATTGTGATGGGCGGCGCATTGATCGTACCGATTGGTTTGCTGTTGGGGGATCGCACCCCGGCGGAGATCATGGATCGGCGCATCACCGAGCAAATTGCGATGCAGGCCGTGATGCATACCGAAATTGCCCTCGGTCATGATCCGCACGATGTGAGCGCCCAGAATGTGGGCTATGATATTGAGAGCCGCGATGGGCACACCGGACACATGCGCTTCATTGAGGTGAAAGGCCGCCGCGCCGAGGCCGAGACGGTCACGATCACGCGCAATGAGATTCTCGCCGCTCTCAACACCACAGAGCAGTTTATTCTGGCGCTGGTGATCGTTGAAGACGGACGCGCCCACCCCGCTCGTTATATCCGTCAGCCGTTCCAGAAAGAACCTGATTTCAACGTGACGAGTGTGAACTATAATCTAAGAGACCTGCTGAACATGAGTGAGGAGCCTCGATAAATGGACTCGACCTTTGAAGACGTCGTGAAATTGGCAGAGCAGCTTGACCCAACAGAACGAAATCGGCTCATTTACCGCTTGCGTCTGATGCAGATCGCTCAACCACAAACAGCAGAAATACCACAAACGGTTCCCGCCCCCCCTGATGCGTGGTTCTTGAAGCGCGAATCAGAATATGTGGCGTATTATCGCAGTCCGACCCGCGAAGAACTCATCCACGATGCGGCAGCGCTGCGCGATACGACAGCGCGGCCTGAAGATCGTTTGTTGGGCAAATATGCCAATCCCCATCTGCCAGAGATGAGCGAAGAAGATTTCCACGCCCAGATGCACAGCATCGCCAGCGAATGGGAGACGGAACTTGATGAGTTCTCCTCAGACCAGCCTTGAACCGTTCTACGTGGTCGATACACATGCGCTCATCTGGTATTTGCTGAACGATAAAAAGCTCGGTGTACGGGCCAGAACGATCTTTGAGGCGGCAGAGCAGAATCAAACTGTGCTGATTATTTCCGCGATTGTCATTGCGGAACTGTATTATGCCAACGTGAAAAATCGCTGGTTTGCCGATTTCGCCGCCCTGTATGCCGACATCACCAGCAAACCCTTCATGCGCTTTATGCCCGTTGACCACACCCATATCGTGGATTTTATGCGCGATACTGCTGTGCCGGAGATGCACGACCGCATCATTACAGGCGTGGCGCGGCGTCTGGGTGCGCCCCTGCTGTCCTCTGACCCATTGATTATCCGCGCCAACCTTGTCACGATTGTCTGGTAATCCGATGATGTTCCGCAAAAGTGTATCGAGGGCGATATGACTCAAAAACGCGTAATACTGGGCAAATTGCCTGTCAAACACACGTTTTTTCTGAATCCTTATGAGGATGCCCGTTTCACAGTCTGCCCCAAATGTGAGGGCAAAACACGGATTCGCAAGTTTCCCTTCGTGATTCATATCGACCCGATGCTGCTGATGACCTTGAATATGAGCGGGCCGTACTGCGCCAAATGCGACCTGATTATCCTGCATCAGGATCGAGTCGAGGAACTGCTCACAGGGGCCTGTGAACGGCATGATCCCTCGCTCATCGGCAACGATTATTTGATTATCGGCACTGTCGAAAAGGCCTTCTGGCTCAAGGCCAGCAAACAGACGGGCACCTATCAAGAGATGTTCGATAATTTGCACGATTTTAAGCAGGTGTTGACCTTTGAACCGGCTCCCTATGGCTGGGTTCCTGATAAATCTGTCAAGAAAGATGCTCCATGACCTTCCGTAAAAAACTCATCGAGGTTGCGCTGCCCCTCGAAGCGATTAACGTCGCCAGTGCGCGCGAAAAATCCATCCGTCACGGCCACCCCTCCACCCTGCATCTGTGGTGGGCAAGGCGTCCCCTCGCTGCCGCCCGTGCTGTGATTTTCTCATCGCTGGTGGATGATCCCGATTCGCCCGATGCCCTGCCTGCCTTTGTGGAGGCGTGCAAGGCGCTGCCCGTCGGCCCCAATGTCCATGCCAACGGCGACACCCCGCGTATGTGCCTATTTGATTTCATCGAGCGGCTGGTGCAGTGGGAGAGCACGACCAATGAGGACATCCTCAATACTGCCCGCGAGCTGATTATGATCGCCACCGAAGGCCATCCCCCGCCCCTGCTCGATCCGTTTGCGGGCGGCGGCTCGATCCCATTGGAGGCGCAGCGCCTGGGCCTAGAAGCGCACGCCAGCGATCTGAACCCCGTTGCGGTGATGATCAACAAGGCACAGATCGAAATCCCGCCGCGCTTTGCCAATCAGCCGCCCGTGAACCCGCGTGATCGCGCCCAGATGTTTGGTGTAGGGGCGCAATATATTGCGCCCGATGCCCCCAAAAAGGGCAAAGGCAAAGCCAGGGTTAGCGCCCCAGCCCAAGGATGCCACCTGGAAAGGCGCGGCAGGGCTGGCCGCCGATGTGCGCTATTATGGCGAATGGATGCGCGAAAAAGCCTGGGAGCGCATCGGACATCTATATCCTACTTATAACGGCGAGACAGTGATTGCATGGCTGTGGGCACGAACAGTCAAAAGCCCAAATCCAGCAGTAGACGCCTATGTACCGCTAGTACACTCATTTATTCTGAGTAGTAAGAAAAAAGGTCGTGAATGTTGGGCAAAGCCAATTATTGAAGGAAATTCAGTTCATTTTGAGGTGACACAAGGCACACCACCTAAAGGGCAGGATGGCACAGTGGTTCGCACAGGTGCGACCTGTATTATATCTGGCGAACCTATTCCTTTTACCTACATCCGTGCTGAGGGCAAAGCCAAACGTATGAGCACCATGCTTATGGCAATTGTGACTGAAGGGACAAAAGGACGTGGTTATTATACCCCTGACGTCCAGCATGCGAATACCGCAACATCCGCCAGTGGGGGATGGTATCCAAATTTTGATATTTCACACTGGCCCGGACGCACTAATGTAGTTGAATATGGTATGACACAGTTTGGAGACCTTTTCACCCCTCGTCAACTTGTCGCGCTGACCACGTTTAGCGATCTGGTAGCGGAAGCACGCGACCAAGCGCATAGAGACGCACAAATGGTAGGCTTGCCCAATGATGGTATTACCCTTACGCGATAACGGACGGGGCGCACGGGCCTATGCTGAAGCCGTGAGCGTGTACTTGGCGTTCGCGGTGGACAGAAATGTTGATCGAGGTTCTACGATTTGCTCATGGGATAGCAGCCCTAAGATGGAAGCTTTACGTAATACTTTTGCGCGACAAGCTATTCCAATGACATGGGATTTTGCAGAAGGAAATCCATTTAGGGTTGGTAAAAGAATAACTTACTGATTTAAGGTCAATGGAGCGGTCGAGGGCGAATCGTATAGTTCCACTGAGGACAGACGGCGTGCGCTTCGATCTGTAAGCGGTTCATCTCGGCGTCCGAGACTTTGACACCAGTGGGATAGACCTGGGTGACACGATGGGCTTGTACGGTGAGTCCGGTCTGGGTGGTGGTTTGGCGAATATAATCGCACATCAGATCGAAGGAGCGCAGCGGACAGCCAGCCCAGGTCTTGCTGATCTCGCTAAACAAGCGGTGTTCAATCGGGTTCCACTTTGACGTGCCGGGCGGATAATGACAGACGGTCACGGTCAGACCGAAGCCATCAGCGATTTGCTCTTGCAACTGCTGCTTCCAGACCCGACTGCGAGCGCTGTTTGAACCACCGCCATCGGCTTCAATGAACAGATGGGTGGCCCCAGGAAAGCGCTGTGGCAGTTCAGTTTGACACCAGCGCCTGATATTATCGACAGCAAACCTTGGCGTATCGCCTGATTGCCCCACAAAGACCGTGCCGCGATTATGCTGTTGGTCGTAGAGGCCATAGGGAACGGCGCGACCCTGGCCCTGACTGAGGAAATCATGGATGTTGACCCGCTCGGCGCGGCGCCCCCAGGTGCGTCCGGCATTCTTGACATTGCCGAT
>DAOTUR010000015.1:0-3685 GCA_034436915.1 Anaerolineae bacterium | reverse complement strand
CTGCGCATGCTCAAAGTCAAGCAAAAGATCGCCGGAACGTTCCGAACGCGGGCCGGGGCCGAGACGTTTTGTGTGCTACGCAGTTATATCTCCACCGCTCGCAAGCAGGGACAGCGTGTCCTTGCCGCCTTGTATGATGCCTTGCTGGGTCGCCCCTTTATGCCTGCCTGAGCAGTTACGGTGAATGATTACTAAAACATATTCTCTCGAACTTCAAAAAGCATGAATTTGGTAGGTCATTTTCAAAACTACCTATGGCCTATAAAACCTCCAATGGCCGCACACACAAGAGAGATTTTACGCAAGACAACGGGCTTTATCTGATGGCTCAATATCTGCGTGTGACCAAAGAGCGTCCCGTTCTGAGTGAAATTAAGCAATTTCTGGCCGCATCAGGTGTTTTCGTCGATGAAATGCGCCGCGACGAAAATCTGGTCCTTATCACATCCAAGATGACCCCTGAACAGATGGAAGCACAGGCCAAACGCGCTCAGGATGCTGCCGATGAAGCCTATCGTCGTAAGGGCAAGAGCGAGCAGTGGATTAAGTCACGGAAAGACAGCCGCGAAAAGCGCAATGCATTCACGGCAGCCCTGGCAGAGGCCGTCATCGAACTGCTCACGCCAAACCGCTATGCCACCATCACCGATGATATGTACCTGGGCCTGTGGAAGCGTACCGCCGCCATCCTCAGAGCAGACATGGGCCTGCCCAAAAAAGCCAATCTGCGCGATCATCAGCCGCGTCTGGCGCTGCACTTTCAGGGCATTGTGGAAGAAATCACCGCCTATGAATTGGGCGAGAAGCAGGAGGTCGAGTGGGACGAAGCGCGGCGCATTGTAAAAAAGACAGCGGACATGATTCGGCCCTGGATTGAACAAACGCAGCAGCAAATTAACATCGACGTTGCCACAGGTCGCCCGCTGCTCGCACAGGGCTAGACAATTGGGGGCCGCACGCCGCACCCTGCGTCCCCTCTCCCCCGCCCGCTATGCTATAATCTGGCCCAGATTTTCTACCCAGAGGCCCGATTTCATGCCCAACCTCACAGACTTCACGCTTACAGAAGCGCTTAATGCCCTACGGCACAAAGAATTCTCATCCCTAGATCTCACCCAGGCTTATTTGGATCAGATTGAGCGCATCGATCCCCAGGTGAAGGCCTTTATCACCGTTACGCCGGAATTGGCGCTGGAACAGGCACAGGCCGCCGATGCCGCCCGCGCCCAGGGCAGCGATGCGCCCCTGCTCGGTCTGCCGCTGGCGATCAAAGATGCCATCTCCACAAAAGGCGTCGAGACAACCGCCGCCTCGAAGATTCTCAAGGGGTATATTCCGCCATACGATGCGACAGTCGTGGCCCGTCTCAAGGATGCTGGTGCGATCACACTCGGAAAATTAAATCTTGACGAGTTCGCTATGGGCAGTTCGACGGAGAATTCCGGCTTCTTCCCTACTCGCAACCCCTGGAATCTCGATCACGTTCCCGGCGGCAGCAGTGGCGGCAGCGCCGCCGCCGCCGCCGCGCATATGGCCCTCGGCACGCTCGGCACGGATACGGGCGGCAGTATTCGCTTACCCGGCTCGTTCTGCGGCATTGCAGCGCTCAAGCCCTCGTATGGCCGCGTGTCGCGCTATGGGCTGATCGCCTTCGGGTCATCGCTGGATCAGGCCGGGCCGATGGCGCGGACGGTGGAGGATGTCGCCCGCATCTTGCAGGTCATCGCAGGCCATGATCCACTGGATTCGACCAGCATGAACACGTCTGTGCCGGATTATGTCGCCGGACTCACGCGAGATGTGAAGGGCCTCAAAATTGGCCTGCCCAAAGAGTATTTTGGCGCGGGCTTGCAACCGGAGGTCGAACAGGCGGTGCGGGCCGCTGCTGCCTCACTCGAATCAATGGGTGCGGAACTGCGCGAGGTGACACTGCCGCATAGCAGCTACAGCCTCGCCACCTATTACATCATCGCCTGTTCCGAGGCGAGCGCAAATCTGGCGCGAATGGATGGCGTGCGCTTTGGCCCGCGTGTGGAGCGTGCCGAACTGATCGACACCTACAAGGCCACGCGCAGCCAGGGCTTCGGCGCGGAGGTCAAGCGGCGCATCATGCTCGGCACATATGCGCTCTCAGCGGGCTATTACGATGCGTGGTATGGCAAGGCGCAGGCTGTTCGCACCCTCATCAAGCAGGATTTTGATGAGGCGTTCAAGGATGTCGATGTGCTGTTGAGTGCGGTTGCCCCGACAACAGCCTTCAAATTTGGCGAGAACACCGCTGATCCGATGCAGATGTATCTATCGGACATTCTCACCATCTCGCTCAATCTGGCGGGCGTCACGGGCCTGAGCGTGCCGTGCGGGTTCGATAACACGGGTCTGCCGATTGGTGTGCAGTTGATGGCCCCGGCCTTCCGCGAAGACCTGGTGCTGCGCGTGGGCCATGCCTATGAGCAGGCGCACGAGTGGTATAAGCGCGTGCCGGATTTGGTGTCGTAGCGACACGGCCTGCTGTGTCCACACGTTCGGACGAGGCGGGCCTCGTCCCTACTGACCGTCGTCAATAGCTTATGATCGTCGTGAGGGTGTCGTAGAGGCGCGATGCATCGCGCCCCTACAAAAGCGCTGTGATCTGTTGAGAACCCATCGCGTGACACAAAATCATAACAACGTTATGGGCTATTGCTCCATCCTGTACGATAATAAGGGTCTGCCTCTTTCGGAAAAGGATACTTGTTATGACTCGTTTTCTTCGCTCAACAGCCACAACCATGATGCTGATCATGCTGGCAAGCCTACTGGCCGCGTGCGGCTCAACCGTGACCACCTTCCCCACGCCAAGCGCCGAGACCCCAGGCTCCCAGACCTATACGGTGGTCGATGCGCTGAATGGAACGCTGTCGTTCACTGCGCCAGCGGGCCTCCGCAGTCATGGCGACACCGAAGCGGGCCTGCTGACCGTCGGCACAAGTGATGCCGCGCTCTCCACCAGCGCTCCGACAGCCCTACCTGCGGGCCAATGGGGGCTGGCGGTGGGCGCACTGCCCAAGAGCGTCGCCCAGACGCTGATTCCCAAAGGCCAGACCGTGACGCCACAAATCATCCTGGATTCGCTCAAGGTGCAAATGATGAAATCCGTGCCGCAGGTGACATTCACGCCCTCCACCGCCCTGACCATCGGCGGCCACGAGGGAGCACGCCTGAGCGGAACCAGTCCACAGGGGGATGTGGTGCTGCTGGCGGTCACGCTCGATAACAGCTTTTTGATTGGCACAGGCGTCGTGGCAAAAGGCGAGATGCCCACCCGTGAGCCGCTGCTGACGGAGATCATGGCAAGCGCGACCTATACATCGGGCAATAAATAATCCATCGGATTTTTCCAGTAGGGACATGGCACGCCATGTCCTGGCCTGCCGTGTCCAGCCATTCGGACATGACATGTCATGTCCCTACAGACCCCATACATATCTCTATTGATCGTTGTGGTGCGCTCCTACGACGAAATGGGATATTCGATGTAGGGTCATTGGGTTGCGAAAAATGACCCTGAGAGGAATTAGGGCGATGTGAGCGCTCCCCACGCCTAAAGGCGGAGGCTTCTGCCGCACGCATGAGCCTCACGGCGCTCTACGTTGTGCGACACGGACGCGTCCCGCCCGATTTCGTTGTTTTGTCTTATCGGCGG
>DAOTUR010000014.1:0-2259 GCA_034436915.1 Anaerolineae bacterium | reverse complement strand
GGTGGCGAGGCGCGGTTGCAAGCCTTGCGTGCGGCGGATGTGTTTGTGCTGCCTGCGGTGGGCGAGGGCCTGTCAATGGCGGTGTTGGAGGCGTTGGCGGCGGGGCTGCCCGTGATTCTCTCGCCGGGATGCAATTTGCCAGAGACAGAAGCGCGTGGGGCGGGCCTGATTGTGTCGCCTGAACAAGCGCCATTGAGCGCGGCGCTGACGTTGTTGGTGCAGGATTCAACGCGGCGGGCGACGATGGGACAGGCAGCACAGGCCTGGGCGCACAGCGCGTTTGCGTGGCCGGGTATCGCCGCACAGATGACGCAGGTGTATGAGGGAATTTTATGAAAGGGGCGCAGCACGCTGCGCCCCTACGGTGGTGACGGATTTCAGAGATTATGAATTGCCGATGATGGGCAGTTCCGACGTGTCGTAATCGGTGCTTACAACCGCCGCATTGATCCAGCCTGTGTCGCCATTGTCCAGTTGGATGAGCAGCCATGTGTTGGGTGTGTTGCGTCCGCGCAGATAGACACCTTCGCCCGTCGTGCGCGTGTTCACCACGTCATACACATCGCCCGGCCCAAAATAGACCTTGCTATCCATCGTTACAAAGCCCACCACCTTATTGTTGACGGGCAGCGGATCGGGCAGGCCATCTTCAATCCCGGTATCACTCACGACTTTCACATCTGCGATATTCTTATGCAGCACAACATAGCGCGTGCTCAACCAGCCTTTGACGTTGCCCGGCAGTGTGACCTTGACCCAACTGCTATCGGCATTGCGGCCTTTAACATCGAAGACCGTGTTGATATTCAGGGTGATCACAACATCGAAGTTTGCGCCGGGGCCTTTCCGCAGATTCAGCGCCTTTGTCGCCACGAAGCCGCTGTTTGAGCCGACTGCACTCGCCATTTCCAGCAGATTGATATCATAGTCGGTCTGGATGCAGCTTGACTTGATCCATGCTGCCCGCCGATTGCTGAAGATCGAGACGCGCAGCCAGCTATTATCCGCATTGCGGCCAATCAATTTGAGTTCTGAACCCTGAGTGGTGCTGGTGACCTCCTGATATTTGGAGCCGGCTCCCACGCGCAGGGCGGTTTTATCACAGGTGACAGTGCCGAAGACATCCTGTGCGGCGACCTGCGAAATGCCAATGAGCAGGAACATAATGACGATTGCGAGACTCATGAAAATCCTGGGCAAGCGGTTGACGTGCATGGTATTCTCCCCACAATAGAGATATTCGAGTGATCTTGATTTTATCCCAAATAGAGAAACGCGCACGCTGTATGGCCCTGTTATCGCACGCTACATTTTATTTGCTGTATGGCACAGACGACCTCACGCTGACGGAGACGCTCATCGGGATGCGCCGTGAAATCCAGAGCGATGCTAATGCAGCTCTCAACATGGATGAAATGGATGGAGATCGCGTCCGTGTCGGCTCTGTTGTGAATGCCGTGACCTCGCTGCCGTTCCTGAGCGCCCATCGCGTGGTTATCGTGCAGGGATTGGTCACACATCTCACGCGCAAGAACGCAAACGAGGCCGATAAGCGCGATCTGGACACGCTCATCACGACGCTGCCCGGCCTGCCCGCCTCTGCCCGTCTGATCCTGGTCGAGCGCGGCAATTTGCGCTCTGATAGCAAACTCGTCAAATTTGCGACCACTGCCCCCACAGCGCACTGTTGGGTGTGCCAGCCGCCCGATGATATGGCCGGCTGGATCAGCCAACGCGCCAAATCGCACTATAAGACGGCGATTGAAGCGAGCGCGGCGGCGGCGCTGGCGAGTGTGGCGGGCGATGATCTGCGCTGTGCCGACATGGAACTCGACAAACTGACCTCCTATGTCGATGGACAGCGGGCCATTCGTGAGAGCGACGTGGTGCTGCTCACGCCGTACCGCCCGGAGGCGAATGTCTTTCATCTGGTCGAGGCGGCGGCATCGGGCCAGATCAAGCAGGCGCTCACGCTGCTCAATCTGGCCTTAGAACAAGACCCGTCTGATCCGGGCTTTGGCATTCTGGCGCTGCTCATCAATCAATTTCGTCGCCTGCTGCTGCTCAAAGATCACCTGGAGCATGGTGGCACGATGGAGACAGCATCGGCGGCGCTCGGCTTGAAGAGCAATCAACAGTGGCTGGTGCAGAAGCAGTATGCGCCGCAGGCCCGCAAATTCAGCTATCCTGATCTTGAGCGGCATTACCGTGCCCTGCACGCCTATGACAAAGATATCAAAACCGGGCGGATTGCGCCGC
>DAOTUR010000013.1:0-16693 GCA_034436915.1 Anaerolineae bacterium | reverse complement strand
TCGGCGCACAAAATCAGCGCAGTATTAAGCAGGCGTTCGGCTTGTACATCGTCGCTGGCCCAGCCGCGCTGAAGCATGGCCGCCAGCGAGACATTTTCCGGCACATCGCCCGCCACAATGGAGGTCATGAGGCGCAAAATGCGTGCGCCCGTATAGGCCACCGCCTGCGGACGAAGATCATACGCACCGGGGTCATCCGTTGCGGCCACAGGCAAAAAGGTTTGCAGCATTGCCAACGGCGACAAATGCGCCCCATCCATTTCCAGATGCAGCAGCATGAGTTCATAGGAGTGGGCGGTCACGGGATTTTCAAACAGGCGTGTGGCCTCGCTCCTATCACCGAGCCACAGCAGGGCCGCGACCTCTTCGGCGGAGGCGGTCTGCGCCAGTTCCAGCGCATCATGGCCGCGATAATAAAAGCGTCCATCGGCAATCAAGGTGATGGATGATTCCAGTACGGGCGCACCCCATTGCAGCGCGTCTTTTGCCACGCTGTCGGGATTGCGGCGGGCCTCGCGGCGCGTGAGCAGCTTGTCCACATCTTCGGCATAGTAGCGGCGCTGGCGTTTGTCGTCCGTTGCTTCCGAGCGCAGCAGGCCGCGACTGACATAGGCATACAGGGTGGCCGCCGTGATATTCAGTTTCTCGGCGGCTTCTTTGGCACTGAGATAGCGTTGCGACGCCACAGATGATTCCTTGATGACACGATCAATATGTACACTCAGGATAATCCATAAGATGAGGCGGCGCTATAGGGGCAAACTTTTGAGTGGATTGAAAATTCCTATTGGAGGAGATTAGCAGATCGTGGATTTGTAGGGACATGACATGTCATGTCCGAACATGTGGACACGGCGTGCCGTGTCCCTACGGGGATATCATGGGATTTGGGCGGTAGAAAAAGCGTTTTTATAGGAGTTTGGCACGCCAAACTCCTATAAAAACGCTTTTTCTGCTTTTTAGCGCTTCACCGTCTTGATCAAATCCTGGAGCACAGCATCGGTGGAGATATCCGCGCCTTTGCCCTCAAAATTGAGCAGCAGGCGATGCCGCAGGGCAGGCAGCGCGACAGCCTCCACATCCTCATACGCCACGTTAAAGCGCCCTTCCAGCAGCGCATTGACCTTTGCGCCCAGGATCAGCGCCTGCGCCCCACGCGGACTCGCGCCCACGCCCACATACTGCTTGACCATTGGCGTGGCGGTAGGGCCTTCAGGATGCGAGGCCACGATGAGCCGCGCCACATAATCGGTGATATGGCTGACAATGGGCGTGCTCAGGGCCAAATGCCGCATCGCCATGACCTGCGCGGCGTTGGCGACCTTTTGCGGCAGAACTGTGGCTGTGCCTGTGGTGCGCTCAAGGATGGTGATCAGATCGCCCACCGACGGAAAGCCCACGTTGACCTTGAACAAGAAGCGATCCAACTGCGCTTCGGGCAGCGGATACGTGCCTTCCATATCCAGCGGATTTTGCGTCGCCAGCACGAAGAACGGCTCTTTCAAATCATAGCGCTTGCCGCCGACGGTGACGGTCTTCTCCTGCATCGCCTCCAGCATGGCCGATTGGGTCTTGGGCGTGGCGCGGTTGATCTCATCGGCCAGCACCAGGCTGGCAAAGATCGGCCCGGCCTGGAAGCGCCGCACCTTGCCGCCCTGCTCGGTGTCTTCGAGGATATCCGTGCCTGTGATATCGGCGGGCATCAGATCGGGCGTGAATTGAATGCGCGAAAACGGCAGATCGAGCACATCCGACAGCGTGCGGATGAGCATGGTCTTGCCCAATCCCGGCACGCCTTCCAGCAGGGCATGGCGGCCCGCAATGATGCAGATAATGGCGCTGCGGACAATTTCGCGCTGGCCCACGATCACGCGCCCGACCTCCGATTCAATCTGGCGGGCCAGGGCGCTAAATTCATCCATTTTCATCGCTTGGGGAGCGGCAGACATAAATTTATCCTCGGCACTTGTATGAGATATTTGTCTCTCATTATAGCCGCCTCTATGAAGATTATGTGTTTTTCTTCGTGTCCTTCGTGCCTTTGTGGTTTAATATCTTTTTCTATCGAAAGCGAGACAGATTATGAAAATCGTTCAATATCGCACGCTCTCCACCGAAGCGCTCACGGGCGAATGGGTCGATGGCACAGTCTACACCCTCAATCATAGCCTGAGCGAGATTATGGCCGGAGCCATTGCAGTGCGCGGCGAGGCTGTGCCGCACGCCACCATCCTGGCCCCGGTGCGCCCCGCCCAGATTTTGTGCATCGGCAAAAATTATGCCGATCATGCTGCTGAGATGAAATCCGACGTGCCGGAATTTCCGCTCGTCTTCGCCAAGCTGCCGGGGACGATCATCGCCTCGCATGATCTCATTCGCTGGCGTCGGGCCGTCACGACACAGGTCGATTGGGAAGGCGAATTGGTGGTTGTGATCGGCAAGACGGCCAAAAACATTAGCGCCGATCAGGTGTTTGATTATATTTTTGGCTACACCATCGCCAATGATGTCTCAGCGCGTGATCTGCAAAATCGGGATGGACAGTGGGCGCGGGCCAAAGGCATGGACACGTTCTGTCCGCTTGGCCCGGTCATCGTCACCCGCGATGAAATTCCCGATCCGCACACTCTCACTATCAAGACCTTCGTCAACGATGAGCAGATGCAGAACAGTTCTACCAGCCTGCTCATGCGCCGCATCCCGGAACTGGTGTCATATCTGTCGCAGACGTTCACCTTGCAGCCGGGCGATATCATCCTGACAGGCACACCCTCCGGCGTGGGCGCAGGCATGAAACCGCCGCGCTTCCTGGAGCAGGGCATGGTCGTCCGCGTGGAGATCGAGAACATTGGCGTGCTGGAAAATCGCTGCGAAGTTGAGGATTAAGCAACCCCTCCCCGCTTCGCAAGGAGGGGCTTTTACTCCCTCTCTACGAAGTGGGGAGGGGTTGCTTTACCGCCGTTTGCGCCCCAACAGCCACAGTCCCGCCGCCACGCCCACGCCAAACAGCGCGACCTGCCAGCGTCGATCTGTCGTTGATGCGGTGCGGCGCGGCACACTGGGCGCAATTCTCAGCCAGTGCGGAATATCCTTGTCGCTCGGATGATAGATCAAACGCTGCTTGTCCTGATCCAGATCAAACGTGCCATCGCTCACCGTGACCTCACAGCCATCGGGGTATTGATAGGAGGGCACGAACAGCACTGCCGGGGCTGTTATGCTTGCATCATGGCGGAAGGCGAGTTCAAACAGCCCGCTCTCACTGTCAAACTGCATCCGCAGCGGTTCGCCGGGGATGGCTGCCGCATAAGGCCGCACCACTGCCTCCAACGCCCGCCCGCCGCTATTCAAATCCGTCGGATGATGCCGATCATCCAGGCTGTAGATCGACAAATCCTCGCCGTTCCACTGGTCGCCGCGCACATGTGAATTGTCCGCCGTGTAATTCCACAGCGTAAAATTGACGAGATTCGCCTCAAGAGCGCCAATCGTGGCCTCCATCGCCTGAATTTGCGCGGCGTAATCGCCCGTTTGATAGGCTGATTTGTGATTCATATCGTAGGGGATGCCAATCTCGCCAATCACAACCGGCATTTTGCCAAAGATGTCGGCCTCGCCCTTGATCGTGCCAATTTGCTCACGGAACGACTGGCGCACCGCCTCCCGCCCGATCACAGGTCGCAGCGTGCGATTGTGGAAGGCGAAATAGGGCTGATAGCGTTTGGTGAACAACGTCAGACCATCGTACCAGTGCGGCGCAAATACCATGTTACTGATAGTCACAGGATCATGGCTGACCCGCGTGAGTGTGCCGGATTCTTCCAGCGCATCGCCCTCAAAGAAGATCATCGCATCCGGGCGAATGCTCTGGATGGCGTCGGCGTAGCGATGGGCGAAAGGCAGCAGGTAATCATCCATGAAATGGACGGGACGCCCGCGCTGATTGGCGAAGTGATTGGGCATCATGATGTGCGGCTGCCCGTCTCGATCCGTCTCCCACAGGCCGTTTTGTTTCCAGACGCAGGCTGCGCCCTCGCGCCAGGCCGTTTTGCCCGCCGGATCAATGCGCTTTTCGCCCTGCTTGCGTGCTCCGGCAATCGTGATATTCCACACCTCAACATCCTGTGCGAAGCCCGCCCCTAACAGTATCGATTGATACGGTGTGGGACACTCGCCAATCTTGAGGCGGTGCGGCAGTTCGGCGATGTGTTTGGCCCCAATGTAGCCGCGTGAGGGTTCATTGATTGTGCCAAAGCCAATGACCGACGGAATATCTTTTGTGACCTCGGCCACCTGCTGCATGGCCCGCGTAAAATGCCCCTGCAAGTATGCCTGCACAGGCACACCGTCGATGTGGGTCTCCGGCGCAAAATCATCGCCGCCAAAGAACAGCGTGAACATGGTGGCTGCCGCCAATTTGTTGTAATTCGAGGGCCAGACCATGCGCGGAAACGGATCGCCCTGTGTTTGATGCACAATCGCCGCCGCTGTCGCCTGGAAATTGTGCATGTCAAACCCGACGGCCTCCAGCGTCCAGCCCGGCGCACCATCCCCGCCCGTGAAGCGGCTCCATACGTCCTGATGCGGATCAATGAAGGTCGTGAAGCCGTAGTCATCGGCTTTTTTCAGCACCGCCCGCACATACTCCAGATAGGCTTGATCGTACTGCCCTGGCCCGTCGTGTTCCACCGCCTCCCATGTCACGAGGAAGCGCAGGAAGCTCAGGCCCCAGGCTTTGAGGCGGCGAAAATGCACATCGGCCTCCTCCAGGGGGAAGGGCCGCCCGACGAACGACACGTGGCGATGATCGAAAAAATGGGCTTTCAGATGGGTTGCGCCGTTGGGTGTCATGGGGATTTTGCTCGTGCCGCCCAGGTTCACGCCGCGCAGATGGCGCACGCGCCCCAATTCGTCTTTGAACCATGCTCCATCAATATGTAAGGCCATAGTCTCACCCCAGGGATTCGCGTCTCTCAATAGGGGCATTATAGACAATCGGTTTGAACGGGGCATGAGAAACACGACGCAAAACCGATGAACCACAGAGAACACGGAGAAAAAATACCCCTCACCCCAACCCGCTTTCAAGGGTAGGTTTTTAACCAAACTACGTTTTGAACCGCAAAGGCACGAAGAAAAACATTAAGAAGGACTTAAAATTGGATTTTCTTGTTCTGAAACCGTTTATATAACCAATGGTGCAAGTCGTAAATTTGATATGGTCTTTTGTAGGGGCGCGATGCATCGCGCCCCTACAAAAGACCAAACAGGGCGTTACGATCAAGACGATGGCTCAAAAACAGCATGATGACCCTGTTTTGAGATTACAAATTCCATTATCAAACGGCTTCTTAGCTTCGCTGACTTCGTTCGTGTTTTTCTGCATTCTTTGCGCTCTTCGTGTCTTTGCGGTTTATATCTTTCCAAAATCGTACCAAATTTACGTACAAATGTTCGCCATTTCGTGCGTCGCCTATGGTAGCCTGACGAGAAACGATGTCTCGAAAGGTTGCTCAATGTCATCCCCCATTCACTCGTTGCAGCGCTGGATTAAAGCCCTGCGCCCGACGCCGCCCCATCTCAGCGCGGTGGCGGTGCATTATGAATCTGCCCCCCTCGATCCGCTGATGGCCGCCAATTATGGCCGCCTGTATCAGCAGTCGCCCGCCGTGTATCTCGCCGTCAATCGTATCGTGGAGGCAGGCGCACTCGTGCCGCTGAATGTCTTCCGCGTGCAGGGCGAGGAGCGCATCAGCATCAAAAATCATCCGCTGGAACGGCTGCTGGAGCATCCCAACCCGTTCCTGAGCCGCTTTGAACTGCTGGAACAGACGCTCGGCTTTTTGGAGCTGTATGGCAACGCCTACTGGTTCATCGCCGGGGATGCGGGCGGCCTGCCAGCCGAAGTGTGGGTGCTGCGCCCGGATCGCATTTCTATCGTGCCCGATGCCCAACGCGGCGTCAAAGGCTATGTGTATGAGATCGATGGACAGCGCATCCCGCTCAGGGCCGAAGAAGTGGTGCATTTCAAGCGCTGGCATCCCGGCAGCGATTACTACGGCCTCTCCGCCTTAGAAGCGGGCCGCCTGTCGATCCTGAGTGATCGCGCAATGGCCCAATGGAATTACAACACCTTCGGCCAGGACAACGGCGTGCCAGCGGGCATCGTCAATATTCAGGATTTTGTCAGCGACAGTGATTTTGATCGCATTCAGCACGAATGGCGCACCAGCTATGGCAGCGGCAAACGGCGCACCGCTTTCTTGCGCGGCGGCGCGGTCACATGGCAGAACATCGGCTTGCAGCACAGCGAATCGGATTTTCTCAATGGGCGCAAGGCCCAGCGCGAGGAGATTCTCAACATCTTCGGCATTCCGGCGGGCCTCGTCAGCGAGAACGCCACCGAAGCCAACGCAAAGGTGGCCGAGCGCATGTTCATCCAGCACACGCTCTATCCCAAACTGGTGCGGATCGCGCAGAAGATCACGCAGGAGCTTTTGCCCTTCTATCCCGGTGAGCATGTGGCCGCGTTTGAGGACATCCGCCCGACGGATGTGCAGGCCCGTCTCGCTGAGATTCAGGCGGCGCAGCAGGTCATGAGCATCAACGAGATTCGCCAGACGTATTATGCGCTGCCGACTGTCGTATGGGGGGAGCGCCCGCCTAATTGGACACAGCCGCTTCAAAGCTCTGATCCGACCCCACCCGTACCCTCCTCACTGGGTGAGGAGGGCCAGAGCGCCAAAAGCGTGTTTGAAGAGTTGGCACAGTGGGAGCGCTTCGCCCTGCGCCGCCTGGACAAGCCGCAGCAGCGCCCGCGTCCGTTTAGCGTGAGCCTGATCCCGGATGAAATCGCGTTTGAGGTGAGCGCGGGCCTGCTGTTTGCGCCGGATCGTGAGACGATCAAGGCGGTGTTTGCCGAGGCCCGCGAGACATTGGAGTAGGGCGTAGCGTGGTGCATAGGCATTAAGCTAAGATGTTTTGGGCGCAAAACAATGGGTTTGGCACGCCAAACCCCTACAAAAACACTTCTGTGACCCGCAATCGTTACAGGATGCACCTGTAGGGACAAGGCCCGCCTTGTCCGAATGTGTGGACACGGCGTGCCGTGTCCCTACGACAACATCCCTTATTCCTAACGATCAGGGAGGGGTTTACTCCCATTCAATCGTGCCGGGGGGCTTGCTCGTGATATCGTAGGCCACGCGGTTGACGCCGCGCACCTCGTTGACAATGCGGCGGCTGACGCGGGCCAGCAGATCAAAGGGCAGACGCGCCCAATCCGCCGTCATAAAATCATCGGTGACGACGGCCCGCAGCACGATGACCTCCTCATAGGTGCGGTTGTCGCCCATGACGCCCACCGCTTTGACGGGCAGCAGCACCGCGAACGCCTGCGCTGTATCGCCCACCAGCAGGCCCGCCATACGCAGTTCGTCAATGAAAATCGCATCGGCATGGCGCAGCTTTTCCAGCCGCTCAAAGGTGAGATCGCCCAGACAGCGAATCGCCAACCCAGGGCCGGGGAACGGCTGCCGCCAGATGATATGATCCGGCAGGCCGAGCGCCAATCCAACTTTACGCACCTCGTCCTTGAACAAATCGCGCAGCGGTTCGACCAGCGTAAAGCCCAACTGCTGCGGCAGGCCGCCGACGTTGTGATGACTCTTGATGACTTTTGACGTTTTGCTGTTGGCCGCACTCTCGATCACATCGGGGTAGATCGTCCCCTGAGCGAGAAAGGTGACGCCCTGCAATTTTTCGGCCTCATGCTTGAACACGTCGATGAACAATTTGCCGATGAGTTTGCGTTTGGCTTCGGGTTCGGTGATGCCGCGTAATTCTTCCAAAAACATCTCTGTCGCATCGTGATAGACGACGTTCATGCCCTGCTCGTCGCGGAAGACATCGAGTACCTGCTGTGCTTCATCCTGGCGCAGCATCCCGGTGTTGACGAAGATGCACACCAATTGATCGCCAATGGCACGATGCAGCAGTGCTCCGGCGACAGCGCTATCGACGCCGCCGCTGAGACCGAGCAGGACTTTTTCGCCGCCGATTGTCACCTGCAATGATGGAATCATGCTCTCAATGAAGGTTTGCGGCGTCCAACGGGCCTCGCAATGGCAGATGCGGAAGACGAAATTGCGATACACCTCCATGCCAAGCGGCGTGTGCTGCACTTCGGGATGGAACTGCACACCGTAATAGCCGCGCTCGACATCGCCCATCGCGGCATAGGGCGAGTTGTGCGACTCGGCCAGCGAGATAAAATTCTCCGGCAGCGCCTCAATGCGATCCCCATGCGACATCCACACCGTCATCTCCGGCGCGAGATTGTCGAAGAGCGGGCTGTGAGCGGGGTGCGTGATAGTCGCCTCGCCGTATTCGCGCTTGCTGGAGGGGCTGACCTGTCCACCGAGGGCGTGCGTGAGGGCCTGCATCCCATAGCACACGCCTAGAATCGGCTTGCGCGTCGTGAGCAGATGGGCGGGCATCTGGGGCGCGTGGGCCTCATAGATGCTGTTGGGGCCGCCAGAGAGGATATAGCCCATTGGCGCGTGCTGATTGAGATGGTCGGGCGTGGCATCATGGGCGAAGACTTCGGCATAGACGCCCAGTTCGCGCACGCGACGGGCGATCAACTGGGTGTATTGGGAGCCGTAATCGAGGATGGCGATGCCACCGTGTCGCAGGTCGTTCAAATTGGGTGTCCTTTGCTTGATATGCGAAGAAGGGCACGATGTATCGTGCCCCATATACACCAACTTAAGGATTTTGTGCTCATTCTGGGCCAAAGATGCGGCAAAAGCGCTTGCGCCAGGGACTGAAAGTCCCTGTCTCCCGTCTTGCGAGGTTGAAAACCCCGCCCACACACGCCCCAAAAGACTGTTTCAGCGGGACTTTCAGTCCCGCAAAAGGCAAGGCAGGGGTTTTCAACCCCTGACGACCAGGGCATAAGAGAGATCAAGCAGGTTCGATTTGCTTAAGTTGCTGCATATGGGGCACGATGTATCGTGCCCCTACGGTGATTGGAATTGAGAGACGAGGCGGACTCATCGGTGTATTGCGATTGATCCAACGCGATATCGCTTATTTCTGGATCGTCTCGTTGCGCGTGAGGCGCATGAGCGGCACAAAACGCTCGTTGCTTGTACCAGGATGCAGCGTCACGCCGCCCTTGTCCGCATCGATGAAGTTGTAAAACGCCTTCACCTGCGCTTCAAAGCGCTGCTCAAT
The DNA here is from genome assembly GCA_034436915.1 of Anaerolineae bacterium. Classification (GTDB taxonomy): domain Bacteria; phylum Chloroflexota; class Anaerolineae; order Aggregatilineales; family Phototrophicaceae; genus JALHOR01. The sequence continues at coordinate 7,453 of DAOTUR010000013.1, read as the reverse complement.
TTGCGTTTGCAGCCCGGCAAGCGTCGGGACGCTGGTGAGGATGACAAATTCATCATCCACAATGCCCACAAAATCATCTTTAGCGCCGGATTCGGCCAGCACATCGCGGATGACCTGTCCGACATGATACAGGACTTCGGTAGCCGCCATGAAGCTGTAGACTTCGGCATAGGCCGAAAAATTCTCAACGCTCATGCGCAGCTCGTGGAAGGCTGTCCCCTGGCGGCGCGTGCGCTCCTCGGCCACAAGCTCGCCTGTGGGCAGACCGGTGCGCGGCTCGTTCAGGTTTTCACGGCGGGCGCGTTTGATGGCATTTTCGACGCGCAGGCGCAGCTCATCAATATCGAAGGGCTTGGTGATGTAATCATCCGCTCCCAGTGTGAGGCCCTTGACCTTGCTGGAACGCTCATCAATCTGCGTGAGGAAGAGCGTGGGAATGTATTTGGTGAGCGCCCGCCGCCGCAAATTGACGCACACATCATAGCCATCCATATCGGGCAGCATCACATCCAGCAGGATGAGATTGGGAAAGCGCGTGCGTGCAATCTCGATTCCTGCCGCGCCTGTATCGGCGTGCAGTACTTCATACTGCTGCGCCTGAAAATACATGATCAGCATTTCTGCAACGTCGAAATCGTCTTCGATCAACAGCAGTCGGTAAGCGGGCATGGAATGTCCTTCATCAATGAGAGCGAGCGCGGCGCGGGGACTTATTCGTCCCCCAGCACGGCGCGGACTTTAATTTGGTTGTCCTCGGCATCGGCGGCGTTGGCAATGACCTGTTCGGGCGTCAGCGCGGGCAGAGGTGTATCGGGCCGCATGACGCTTTTGAGAGGCAGCACGGAGGCGGTTGGCGCAATATGCGAGGTATCGACCTCTTGCAGCGTTTGAAAATCGCCCAGGATGGCAGAGAGCTGATCGGCATAGAGACGCACCTCATCCTCCGTCAATTCGAGGCGGGCTAACTCGGCAATGGCCCGAACATCATCCAGCGTGAGAGAAGATTTGCTCACAGTTCACAGCACTTTCGTTTATGAGGGGACTCAAAACAGGCACGCCCATTATAAGCACATACGGCTTACAGGGCAAACTCGAACATATTTTTAACCTTATGAGATTCAAAATATGCGCGGGGTCAACAAAATGGATTACAATGGAAACACATATAACGTGATGGGCAAGGGCGATACGGCGCGTAAGCATCCCCACCCGAAAGGGAGGGCTTTTAGCCCTAATGCTTACCAGACTCAGGCTTGATGTCAGAGCCTCCGTTAGAGACGAATACATAGGCACTTCGGGATGACCTTCCAGTCCCGAACTCTGCGGTGAACGATTAAACAGGATGATGGGGAGCAAACAGTGTTGTTCACACAAAACCGTCTCATAACTTTGTCGAGGAAAACATGACCCCGGAAACGGGTGTGGCTGTGGGAACGAGCCGAAGGTAACTTAAATCGTTCCCTCCCTTCGGGGAGACCACTCGGACGGCTCACCTGCTAGAAAGGAAATGCGCCTTTCCCCACCGGGTTACCCCCCGGTGTCCCCAGGCGAACATTTTATGGTGACAGGGCATCTTCACGTCAATCGAGATATTATTCTGGCCTCGCGTCGCCAGTTCTTGCAAGAACGCAAAAAACGCATCCCGATAGAGGCTGTGCTGGCAATGGCACAGATGCAAAGCCGCCCCCGCCCCATCCTCAACATGATGCAGGAGGAGGGCGTTGTCACGTTGATCGCGCAGATTACACGGACGCCCGTGTATGATCCGGTCACGGCGGCGCTGACGTGCGTGCAGGAAGGCGCACAGGCGATTGCTTTCTTCACTGATCATGCGCTGTATCATGGCGATTACGAAGATATGCTGATGGTGGCGCGGGGCGTCCGCAACACGCCCGTCATCTGCGAGAACTACATGCCGGATGAATACAGCGTCCTGACGGCGCGGGCGGCGGATGCTTCGGCGCTGGTGCTGCATTCGTCGGTGCTGGAAGAAAAGGCGCTGCGCCAGACTGTCGTCGCCACGCAAAAAAACAAGATGACTGCGATTGTTCAGATCAGCCATATGGGGCAGTTGGGGCTGGTGCAGTCGCTCAGCCCGCACGCGATTGCCTTTGGCGATGATGGCACAGGCACGCTCGAAGAATCACTCAAGCACCTGGCGGCGTGCCGCGACACCTTCCCCGCCTATACGCGGGTGATGCTGATGCACTGCCTGGAAACCGTCGAGGAGGTCGAGGCTGCGCTGGAGGCCCGCGTCCATGCTGTGATCGTGTCGGAGACATTGATGCGGCAGGACAAGCGCATCAGCAAGATTCGCCGCCTCGTCAATCACCCGATGGCGACGTAAGTAACCCTCACCCACTGCGTGGCTAGAGGGGTGCAGGACATAAAAACAAAGATCGTTCTCATGTCGTGTGGCTTCTGCTACACAATGAATCTAGAAAACAAAACGGCGCGATGTGTTGAGAGCATCGCGCCGTTTTGATCAGGATGGTTGGATTGGCAGGTTACTGGCGACGAAAGGCAAAGGTCACGGTGGCGGCAATGATGGGCTGCCCATCGCGCCAATCGGCCCGCATATCGTCGATCTGGATGATCTGCACTTGGCCGGGGAAGTTGCGTTCGATCTCTCTGGCCCAGGTATGAGCGGCGGGGACAGCAGCCTGCATCTCCGGCACGTAAAAATCGGCCATGTAGTAGCCTGTTTCACGCTTGCGGACGACCTTCTGAGGGCAAATCCCTGCACGTTCCAGGTGCGCCTGCATTTCGCGTCCATTCAAGTCACGATAGAGTGCCATGTGGTTGCTGTCTCACGTCATATGGATGGGTGTCGATATGTGTGTATTATAGCACAAGAGTTCGTTTTTAGCAAGTTAGAAAAGCGTTTCGATTATTGAGTGAAGCCTCGCAATTTGAGTTTGAAAAATAGAACTCTTGTTCAAAATTCTTTTGTTATAAAAACAGAAAAATTCGCTTGTTCATTCATGAATTCAGAGGGTTGAAGACCGATTTTTACCATATTCCCCGTAGGGACATGGCCTGCCATGTCCACCCATTCGGACAAGGCGGGCCTTGTCCCTACACACCCCGACAATCGCGTCAAATCGTAATCTCTTGAAATTGAGCGTTCACAATGGTTGTTGTAGGGGCGCAGCGTGCTGCGCCCCTACATAGATATCTTCTATGGACTTTTGTGAACCAAAAAATTTAAGACGCAGTAATCATTCACTTATCCGCGAGAAAAATGCCCCTGTAGGGGCGCGATGGATCGCGCCCTGATTGATTTGAAGGATATTTGTCATTGGGCAGGATGCATCCTGCCCCTACGAACCCACGATCCTCACGGGTAGGTGAATGATTACAAGACGCAATCGCCCTACCCTACACACCCCGACAAATAGAAATATTCATCGTGGTGGCGTGTGTTCGCTATAACCGATTGAGGGCGCACATATAGAACGCAAAACGCCCCTCATCACGAGGGGCGTTTGCAACCTGACAGCGGAAGCCTACTTCAAGGCTTCGTAGCCGGGGCCTTTGGAGAAGAAGGTATAGTTATATGGAATGTCCGGCGTCAGATCGATCACATCGCCTTCTTTGTGGACGACGATTTCTTTGGTGTCGAAGGGCAGACGTTCCTGACCATCCATCATTTCATATTCGGAGGGCACTTCTTCTTCGATGAAGATGGCCTCGAAGGGGCATTCCGGTATGCAGGCCCCACAGTCGATGCAGGTATCGGGATCAATGAAATACCAGGGCCATTCATCTTCAGGTTTACCGGGGACAATGCATTCAACCGGGCAAACTTCCATGCACGCGCCGTCGCGCAGACAGAGGCTCGTAATAATGTGTGTCATTGTGGTTCTCCAAACTTAGGTCAACTGACCCAGACCGTGTGATTGAGAACATCATAGCAGGGTTTGACTGCCGTTTATGTAACTTTTGTTGGATTTTAAAACCAATTTTTCAAACTCGTATATGGGCTGTTTGCGTGACGCACAGAAAATTTTTACACAGGTTAAATATTGAAAATATAATTTACAAAATATAAAACCACAGGCTACCTCTAAAATATCATCCAGGTCTGTCAACATTTCTCCCCTGCCATAGATTATCTAGGCACTTGTAGCGAAAAGCGCTTTATAGTGGGGCAATAGGACTTGAGCAAAGGCGATTCGATGTCACACAGATGGACAGTTACATCCGAGATGAAGCGCGTACACTTGACGCAGGTGTTCAGCGGCGGGGCCTGTAATATCATGAACGAAAACGGCGTTCTCATCCGCAATCAGGAGCGAGATCGCATCAATGGCTGGATGACGGAGCGAAAAATCATTTTTTTTGATCCGCAAATTCACCCCGATACGCATGGCATGGATTACGATTACACGCTGCATCATCCGCTGGAGATTGGGGCGCGGACAGCGGCGCGAGTCAATCTGTATGAGATATCGCCCTACACCTTTGGCGGCATCACTTCGCTAGAGATTGCGGTGGATCATGTGCGAAAGCATGAGCCGACGGTGATTTATTATTCGGATGGCGCGCCGGATCGGGATGAGATGCCGCCCCATTCCAAAACAGGCCAACCCCTCTTTCGTCCGCATGGTATCAATGTCAATCCTCATGCACGGGTGGCCCATTATCGGGAGTTCCGCAAAATCGGGCGGCTGATGCGGCGTTTCATGATTGATCTGGCGCACGAACTCGATACGCTCACAGCGACGTTTGGTGATGAGGATGCACGCAAGGTCGATCTGGTGATTTCGCCCTATCGTCTTCATGCTGTCGATATGTTCAAGGCGGCGATTAAGGCGGCCAGCGGTGAGCGCGTCTTCATCAATTTTTCCGGCGGCGACAACACCCGCGATGAAAAAGGTCAGCCGCTGTTCCTCCTACCCGATGAGCCGACGGAAACCAAAATGGATATGCTGCTCGATCAGTATGTGGATGAGGGCTGCGAACTGCGGCGGTCAATTGCCGAGCTGGTGGAGTTGGGCGTCTTTCTGCGTGTGGTCTATACGCAGAGATCGGCCATCGTTGCGCTGGATGAGATGTTCAAGGCCAAGGGGATTAAAGAGTATCCGCCGGAGCTGCTGCAAAAGAAGGATTGAGGGCACTTTACCCCTCCCTAAATCCCTCCCCACTTCGTGAGGAGGGACTTCAAGCGTCTAACCTCACCCCAACTCCTCTCCTTAGGACGCGTTTAAAAATAAAGTCGCAGAATGGAGATGAGACGACCCATTCTAGAACTCTGCGGACTTGTTTTTAAACGCGTCCTTAAGGGAGTGAGGTTTATTCCGGCTTACGCACGATGTTGATTTGATTCACGCCCAGGGCCAGCGGCGTGAAGGTTGTGCGCGTGACGACCTGCAAGAAGGCGGGCCATCCCAGGAGCGCAAATTGCAATTTTGTCGGGATGAGCGGCAGATACGGCACATCCCACAGGCCATCGCCAAACTGCTTGAGCACCTGCAAGCCCGCCTCCTCACACCATGCCTTCCAGACCGTAGGCACATGACAGTTGATATGCGTCTTGTCCTTGCCAATCGCGTCATTTTCACGATCTTTGAAGCGGCGCAGGGCATACTCGGGGTGCGGCGTGGCGAAGAAGAACAGGCCGCCCGGACGCAGCGCCCGTGTGATATCGCGGATGGTTTGCTGCGGATCGGGGATGTGCTCGACCAGATGCAGCGCCACCACCACGCTCAATTCGCCATCGTGATAGCGTGAGAAATCGGTGGCATCGCCCAGAATAGCCTCGACTTTTGGCGCGATGCGATGAGTATTTTCGATGCTGCGCGGGATCAGATCGACGCCTGTGCAGGTGAAATCATCTTGCAGCAGCATGAGCAGATCGCCCAGGCCGCTGCCCATCTCCACGAGGCGGCGCTCCGATCCACCGGAGGGGGCATAGCGGCGAATGAGGGCGGCAAAATAACGGCGGGCGAACCAGTACATGCTGTATTTGCCCAGGGGACGATCACTGTAATTCCATTTGTCGAAGTATTCGTCGGTGTAGTGCTGAACGGGAACGGGTGGTGTTGACATCGATAAGCCCCAAACAGGTGAGAACGAAGATGCCTGGATGATAAAAGACGATGGGGCGTGTTGATATGGTCATCTGGGAAATATGCCGCGTGGCGCAAGAGATTGAGAGGCGTTAAAGATAAAGGTGGGGTGGATGAGGCAGGCCTCGTCCCTACAGGACAGCGTGGTGCGTCCTGCCGCCCGTTCATTTGAGGCGGGATTGTCGTAGGGGCGACCCATGGGTCGCCCCTACAAAAACGCTGTGACCTATTGTGAGCCTATTGTATGATGCGAAAGTAATCATTCACATCTCCATGCGATGAAGGCGGTTGTAGGGGCGCGATGGATCGCGCCCTGATTGATTTGAAGGATATTTGTCATTGGGCACGATGCATCGTGCCCCTACAAAAACGCTGTGACCTATTGTGAGCCTATGTCGCGGAGCGAAAATCCCGACCACGTTATCGTGTATACCTACCGAGGTGTGCGGCCTAATACGAATACGGATAGGGCTTCACACTGTCGCCGCGTGCGTCGAACACTTCAAAGGTGAGATCGGGCAGCGAGAGCACCCCATACGACATGGAGGACACTCGTGAACTCTCAAAGGTGTAGAGCGAGCCTGGATTGATCAGGACGCCCGCCTGGACACGCATATACAGCGGCACATGCGTATGACCCGTTACGAGGACTTGCACCTTGAGCGCCCCCATCACCATATTGAGATAGGTGGAGGACAGATGATCGCGGTACATGCCCCACATATTGTTGCCCGGCTTGCCGTGACACATGAACAAACTCACACCGCCAAATGCTCCGCGCCAATCGAGCGGAAGATTCTTGAGGTACGACGTGTTCTCCGGCGAAAGGCCATAGAACCATTCGTCATGGTTGCCACGCACGGTGACAATGCTGTGCTGTCGAATCGCCTCGACCACTTGATTCTGAGCAGGCCCGCGTCCGGCAAGATCGCCCGCGCACAGGACGCCGCTCACATGATGATCGGTTTGAAGGCGTTCCAGCGTATGGCTTAACGTGTCATAATCTCCATGTACATCAGATAGGATTCCCACTCTCATCACTAGAACCTTCAAGCCGTTGACATATATCCATTATATGACAGGATTACGTCCCACAGAAGTATGTGCCCCGACAAACCCTGACGGTCATCACTTGATCACATGTTCCAAATGTCTAGAACTTATAAAAACTTGCTGGAGAAGCCTCAAGGGAGGAACGAGTTTTGGTACAGTGACGTTAAGGGGCAAGAGCGTAGTAAGCATCCCCATCCCTGAAGGGAAGGGCTTTTAGCCCTAGTGCTTACCAGACTTGGCCCGCAAGGGCTCCGTTAGAGACGAATACATAGGCACTTCGGGATGCCTCACCAGTTCCGAACTCTGCGGTGAACGATTAAACAGGC
>DAOTUR010000012.1:0-11464 GCA_034436915.1 Anaerolineae bacterium | reverse complement strand
GGTTTTCAACCCCGCAACCCGGCAGACAGGGACTTTCAGTCCCTGGCGCAAGCGATCTTGCCATGTCATATGCGGATGGGACGGTTATTGACATGGCTCAAAATCCTTACGTGTATATGGGGCACGATGCATCGTGCCCCTACGGAAAACGCTCTCCAAAACATGCGTTTAATACGGTAAATCCATTACGTTCCGCATTATAAAACGGCTTCTTATGCAGGTGGCAGGCGCACAATCGTGAACCAGAATTCTTTGATATTCCGCACGATGCTGATGAACTGCAACAAGTCGACGGGCTTGGTGATATAACAGTTGGCGTGCAGGTTATAGCTCGCCATCACATCACGCTCATCCTCCGACGTGGTGAGCACGACCACCGGAATACGCTTGAGAATATCATCCTGCTTGATCTCTTCCAGCACCTCACGGCCTGATTTGCGCGGCAGATTCAGGTCGAGCAGGATAATGTCGGGACGCGGCGACTCCGCATACTCGCCCTCACGTCGTAAGAATGCCAGTGCTTCCACCCCATCTTCTACCACACTCAAGCGATTGTGAAGTTTGTTGTCACGCAACGCTTCCTGCGTCAGGCGGACATCACCTGGATTATCCTCAACGAGGAGGATTTCTATAGGTGCCATAAACATAAGCCCCTCTTCTACTAGGCTGCGGGTAAAGTAAAATAGAACGTTGTGCCCCCTCCAGGTTTGGATTCAACCCAGATGGTTCCCCCATGTCTTTCCACGACTTTCTTACAAATTGCCAGACCGATGCCTGTTCCGGGATACTTCGTGCGATTATGCAGGCGTTGGAAGATGATAAAGATACGCTGATAATACTGCGGGTCAATCCCAATGCCATTATCCTGCACACAGAACTGCCAGAAAAGGCCGTCCCGTTTCACCCCAATATGCACATGAGGCGCGGCCTTAGCGCGAAATTTGATCGCATTGCTGATGAGATTCTGGAATAACTGGCTGATTTGCTGCTCATCAGCGCGGATCTTCGGCAGCTCATCATAGGTCAGTTCAGCGCCACTCTCTTCAAGCAAAAAGCGCAGATGAAGCTTGATTGTCTGCATCAGGTCACTCATATTGATGACCGCGAATTCGCGGGCTGCCGTCTCCACCCGCGAATAGATGAGCAAATCCTGAATCAGCGATTTCATGCGCGTGGCTCCATCCACCGCGAAATTGATGAATTCCTGGGCATCGGTATCAAGCTGCTCTTTGTAGCGCTGCTGGAGCAATTGCATATAGCTTGTCACCATTCGCAGCGGCTCCTGCAAGTCATGCGAGGCGACGTAGGCAAACTGCTGAAGCTCCTCATTCGAGCGCTTCAATTCCTGTGCGTAACGCGACAGTTCCCGCGTGGCATTTTTGCGCTCCGTCACATCCATATTGATCGTCAGGAGCACCTCACGCTTGTCCGACCCCTTGATCACCTTCATATGGCCCTCAAGGTCATGAAGCTGCTTGTTACTATCGTAAACTCGATAATCAATAATACCGTACCCACGATCATACGCCGCAAGAACATCCTTCGTGGCCCGTTCAAAATCATCGGGATGCATGATCTGCTGCCACAGGTCAGCCTCAGTTTCCCACTGGCTCATCGGGTAGCCGAGCAGCTTCTCCGCATAATCGCTGGTGAAGCGCGATGTGACCTTTTTGTCTTCAATCCACATCTCGGTCACGATGCCGGGGATATTCTCAAAGATGCTTTTGAGGCGTGTCCGTTCATCCGCCAGCGACAGAAGCAGATTCATACGTTCCTGCTCCACTGCCTTACGCGCCGTAATATCGACACCCGCTGGAACGAGAGCCACAATCTCGCCGTCTTCATAGATCGGCGAGATCATAAAATCAATCGTCACACGCTGCTCATCCGAGACGCGCACATCCACATCATAGCGGACGATTTCGCCCCTTTTGGCCTGTTCAATCGCGCTGCGGAGTCGGGTCTGAATCATTGGATCATAAGCCCACCAGTACGTTTCAGGGAACGGCTTGTTAATCACATCTTCGATCTTGAGATTGGCAAGCTCTAAAGCCAGACGGTTGGCATAAGTCAAAATGCCATCGGGGGTCATGACACCCAACAGATTGGGAAGATTATCAAGGATGGTTTGCAGGCGCTTTTGTTCGGCTTTCAGCTTGTCGGCATATTCGCGCTGTTCGGTGATATCCTCAAGCACGCTGATCGCCATCGACACCTCGCCTTTGGCATCGAAGAACGGCACAGATTTCTGTTTGATCCAGCGCTCCGCCCCCGATGGCATGCGCAGGAGATAGGTCAGTTCGGAGCTGATACCCTGAAAAATCGCCTTGCGCTGCGGCATATCATCCAGGGGGATGGGTTGATGCTGCTCATCAAAGACTTGCATGTTTTGGTCGAGCTGTGGCGCAGGCGTCTCGGCAATGTGGCCGGGCGAGCGGTAGTCCAGCATCTTGGCCGCTGCTTGATTCACAAATATGGGCTGGAGGTTGCGATCCAGCGCTGTGACCCCATCTGACATGCTGCTGATGATGAATTCCAGTTGGGTTTTGGTAGTCTGGAGTTCCTGCTCATAAGTGTAATAGCGTCCCAGCAACCAGGTCAGCAGCAAACACAGCGCTCCAAAGCTCGCCATAAAGACGATATTGTCTGTGGATGGAAAGACCCCTGTCAACACTAGGCCGAAGTAGATCATGAACATTGATAAAACAGTGGCATACACGCCCACCCGTACACCGCCATACCAGGCAGCTACCGCTGTGGCGGCGATAAATCCATAGACGGGGACAGCGCCAATCAGGGCCTGAATGACATAGGAAAATAGGAGCGCTCCCAGACACATGAGAGTCGCAGTGACATAAGGGTTCAAATTCCAGTGTTGTGTCTGACGCACGCTCATTCCAAATCCTCTTCACGACGTTACTACGTTTGAAATCTACTCGCATAAAATAATTTTGATACTCATGATAATTAAATACATTTATAAAAATAGGGCAAGGGGATTGCTAGACGCTCTCCCCTTCCACATCTGTTTCAATTGTCGATCACAAACTCTCTGGTATGTCTCGTTAGTAAATCGCCTTACGCACGAACCCGACGACCCATGACCAGAGAGACGATAAACAACACCAGAAAGACGACAAACAAAAGTTGTGCAATGCCCGCTGCTGTGCCAGCGATGCCCCCAAAGCCAAAAAACGCCGCAATGATCGCAATCACCAGGAACATAACCGCCCAACTTAACATGATCGTCAGCCTCTCGATAAATCTATCAGCGATGCTGCCACTATAGGACTCATGTTTCATTATCTCATGAGTAGAGAGAGTGAACTTCACTAGGTCACATGGCCTATTTGTAGTCATTACAAACACCTGACACGTATTAAGGTTTATTTCTTACGCCCATAAAAACTCATTGACATTTTTATTGCCGAACCTTTATAATATTTTAGGAAAAATCTATAGAAATCTACAGAAAACGGAGTCGCCATGAGCGAACAAAAGGCGGAGCTTTCAAGCGCCCGCATCAATAAGATCGGGCTGTTTCATCTTGGCTCAGGCATGGCCGATGTCCTGGCAACAGGCGTCTGGAATCGTATCATGATCAGCGACCTGGGCTACAGCGCAACGGTGGTCGGCTTTCTGGCGGCGCTGCGCTACTTCCTGGCCCCATTGGGCATCTGGGCCGGGCGCATCTCCGATTCGCGGGTGGTGGGCGGCTATCGGCGCTTATTCTGGATTGGCACAGGCCGCGGCCTGATGGTCATGAGCACCTTTGCGCTCGGCCTTGCTACCGCACAGTTGGCGCGCACGCCCGGCCAGAGCACCACCATGCTGTGGGGCGTGATTATTGTGGCGATGGTGCTGTTCAGCATTGGCAACGCCTTCTCCGGCGGCACATTTCTCGCCCTCATCTATGATCGCACCCCTAATCATCAGCGTGGGCGTGTGGTGGGCATCGTCTGGACATGGCTGCTGGTGGGCTTCACCGTTGGCGGGATTTTCTTCGGGCTGCTGCTGCCGGAGCATAAGGAAGGGGCCACAGGTCTCAGCTTCTCGCCGGATGCGCTGCAAAATCTTTTCATCCTGGCCGGGTTGATGTTTGCGGCTCTGTGGGGCATGGCGATGTGGGGCGAAGAACGCCGCACGGTCAGCGGCGCATTGCAGAACGCCCAGGCATCAGAGCCGCTGTCGCTGCGGGCCGATCTCAGGCTGGTGTGGCAAAATCGCACCATGCGGACATTTTTGATCTTCCTCTCCTTCTCGATGTTCTTTGCCTTCTCACAGGATGCCGTGCTTGAGCCGTTCGCCGGGGATGTCTTCAAGATGGCGGCGGCCCAGACCAACCGCTTTGCGGGCTATTGGGGCAGCATGTCGATCCTGGGGACGCTGCTATTCCTGTGGCTGTCGCGCCGCTATCCGCGCCTTACGTCAACGCTGATGTCACAAATTGGCGTGACGCTGCTCATCGTCTCGTTTGTGATCTTTGGCGTGTCGTCGCTGGGGCAAATTCGCCCGCTGGTGACGCCGGGGCTGATCGTGTTAGGCGCGGGCCTGGGAGTCTGGAACGTCGGCGCACTCGGCTTGATGATGACGCTCAGTCCTAGCGGGCGGGCGGGAACGTTCCTGGGCTTCTGGACGATGGTCGTGACGCTGACACGCGGCGGCGGCGTTGCCAGCGGCGGCGTGGTACGCGATGTACTGCTGGCGCTGTCAGGCCAATTCAGTGTGGCCTATGGCGCGGTGTTCATTGTGGGCGCAGTGGGACTAGGCGTATCGTTGTGGGCGCTCAATCAGATGAACGTGAAAGCGTTTGAGAGCGAAACTGTCATCGAGTCCCGCACAATTCTCGTGGCAGCGATGGATTAAAGGCTGTTTTACCCCTCCCTACGGAGTGGGGAGGGCCAGGGAGGGGTTTTAAACACAAAACAAAGAGGAGAGTTCCCCATTGCGGGAGGCTCTCCTCTTTGCTTCTTCATGGTCACTCCGCGATTTAGACAGCAGCGCGGCGGCCAAACACCAGCGACACCAGAAACACGATCAATGCGATGAAGAAAACAACCTGTGCAAACCAGGCGGCGGTTCCGGCGATCCCGGTGAACCCAAAGATCGCGGCGATGACGGCAATGACGAGGAATGTGAGTGCCCAGCTTAACATGTGTGTCTCCGTTTCAAGAGTGGATCAGGTCGATAAAGTCAGAAAATGGCGTTGTGTCTTAGACAGCAGCGCGGCGGCCAAACACCAGCGACACCAGAAACACGATCAACGCGATGAAGAAAACAACCTGTGCAAACCAGGCGGCGGTTCCGGCGATCCCGGTGAACCCAAAGATGGCGGCGATGACTGCGATGACGAGGAATGTGAGTGCCCAGCTTAACATGTGTGTCTCCGTTTCAATCTGTATCGTTCGTTCATGCCCTTAGAATACGCCACCTCATCATGTTCTCTGTGAGGCATAGGGGGCGAATCAATATAGGAGAAGCGGCCCATTTATATATGGCTCTATCGGCAGCCAATAGGCCCTGGTTGAGCACAAAAAGCAGCAGCGGCAGCACGCTTTTCGCGTCATCTCACGACATTGGCTACACTGTGACCGTAAAGATCAGTTCATGCGAGGAGACATACTTATGACAGACATCACGCCCCCCTCTGACGAGTCCAGCGCCGAGGTATCATCGACTTCCCACACGCAGCATGGCCGCTACCGCAAAATTGTTGTGCCGATTGATGGCTCAGGCTGGAGTGAGCGGGCTGTGCCGCACGCGGTGGATATCGCCCGCAACAACAGCGCGGAAATTATCCTGCTGCATGTGTTTCGCCCGCCCGCGTCCGAATATGCCGATCAATTGGCGCTGGCCGGACAGGATGTGCAGATTGATCGGATGCGCGAGGAGATCAAGCAGTATCTGATGGGTCTGCGCGGTCAGCTCCGCAACCAGAACGTTGAGTGTCGTGTGCAGTTCATCGAGGGCGTGGGTGCGGCCTCGCTCATCTGCGATTACGTCAATGACGAGGGGGTTGATCTGGTCGTGATGACGTCACACGGACGCACCGGCTTATCGCGCTTCATCTTTGGCAGCATTGCGGAGAAGGTGCTGCAAGGGGTCAATGTGCCCGTGCTCATCATTCGCCCCGGCAAAGACGAACGGGGGTAGAATTCGTTCTCATTTAAGGGTCGGTTCTTTCGCAACAAACGCTGTGCTGTACACCTACCGTAGGGACACGGCCTGCCGTGTCCACACATGCGGACGAGGCGGGCCTCGTCCCTACAATTGAATGCGATATTTGATGTGTTGTATCGGTTGAAAAAAATCGGTCTTTGAAAGGAAGCCGAGGTGGGGCATTATGGAGCAATATCCTCAAACGGCGCGGCGCGTTCGGCCACAAGACGGCGAATCTCCGTCACAGCGTCAGCGATGGCCTGATGCTCCTCCCCTGTCAGCATCAGCGCGGCGTATTCGTCTTCATCCAGCACACGAATCATGCCATCGGTGTGAACAAACAGATCGAGCGCCAGATCATCCGCCGCCGTATAGTCGTCATGAATCTCGGCAGGCCGCGTGAGATTGCAGTACCAGCCCTTAAGCAGGCCCGTGTCCACATCTTCGATGCGAAAGACGTTGTACCAGCGATCCGCGTAGAACCACTCTGTGAACCAATCACCGTGTTTGAGGTTGATATAGCCCAGATCGCGGCTTGGAGAGCCAAACGCCGCCCGAATACATACCCAACCCGCGCCGCGCTCAAGCACCTCGCCCGTATAGCGGAAGGTCTCGCGGCTATGTTCGTTGCGCTTGTGGACTGTAAACGTCATCGAGTCTCTCCCGTCGTGCCTTCACGCCCTTGAGGACATGGCAGGCCATGTCCCTACGCCCGCCCCACCGTATGCACCGCCAGCAGCAGGCCGCGTGGAAAACTGATGCGGGCGCTGTTGGTCACGAGCACATTGCTGACGCCGCGTGCCGGGCCAAAATACAGGGTTTCCTTGTGCAGCGGATAGAAAAGGTCTTCGGTCTCAATCTCTTCCACAGCCGCGCTCATCGGGATGAGGGACAACGTGTCACCGGGCTGCCCGTGCAGGGTGTGATTACCGGGACGCAGCATGTAAATCACCTGTCCACCGGAAATCATCGCCGCATCGATGGCGTCCAGTTCGGGCAGCGAGAGCAGTTGGACATTGGCAATCGTCTGATCAAAACGATTGCCGACTGCACCGACGATTCGCAGCCATGTGATGCCGTGACGCACCGCATATTGCAGCGCCAATTCAAGATCGGTCTCGGCTTTTTCCGCAGGATAGCGCTGCGAGGCAGCGCCCTGCTGCACAAACGCCGTGAGATCAACCGGGCTGAGCGAGTCCATATCGCCAATGATGACATGCGGCGTGTAGCCATAAAAACGCGCCATGCGTGCGCCCCCATCGGCGGCAATGATATGAGCATCACCCGCCTCAGCAAAGGCGCGGCGAACCATCTCGCCAGGATAGGGATCACCATTGGCAAAAATCAGCGCACGATCAGTCATGAGGAGACTCTTTTCAAGATGCGAATGAGGGTAGATAAGACACTGAGAGAGGCGCGATGACGGGCCATATCCCACCCACTCGTGCCCCTCTCAGATTCTTCACACAAAAGATGACCTTTTAAAAATCTATTTCTTAAATCCTGCCACAACTAACGGCTGCGACGACGCCAGCGGCCACGCACTTCCAGCTTGCTCACTTCCTCCACATTCAGGAAATCGTTGATGAGCAGGGAAAAGCCCTCAAATTCCAGCATGGGGAAATGGCGCACGCCGGGCAGAGAGATCGGCACAAACGTGTCTTCTTTGTTGACGTTCAGATAGTTCCACACCTCTTCGCTTGGCGCGGGCAGCAGTGGATCATCACTGCCATGCACCACGCACAACGGCATCCCGATGTGGCGCAAACTGTCGAGCATACGGCCCGCCTCATAGCCATGCGAACTGCTCTCCAACACGCGGAAATCGGTCTTATCGACATCGACTTTCAGCTTGTCGTACACCGGTTCGCTGCGCTTGATCGTCTTATCGAGCAGCATCTGCGGCGTCTTGCCTGTGAAGAGATCGAGCAGTTGATTGGCAGCGGCGGGATTGGGGATCGGCGATGAGGCGCGGGCGGCCTGCATCTCACGCATCCGTTCCAGCAGCTTCTCACGATCCATCTCCGGGCGGGCAAACGTGGGCGCATCCGGGGCGACAGACACCCCAGGGCGATTCGGGATGGTGGCATCCAGATTACGGCTGCTGGCTGCGGCTGAGGGGATGGTCGCATCCAGGTTGAGAGTTCCCGTGCTGCTTGTGGACGATGCAATCGTCGCATCGGCGATGGGATTGGCGGTGAGCATCATGCGCTGCCCGGCAGGAACGCGCTCGGCCAGATCGCCCGGATCAAACAGCGGCAGGCTGACCAGCATCATGCGGGCGGCCCGCTCAGGGAAGCGCTGAGCAAACTCCGTCGCCACCAATCCACCCAAGCCATGACACAGAAAGGCGGCTTTGGGAATGGCAAGCTGATCGAGAAATTGCACCAGAATATCCGTCATACGACCCACCGCATAGCGGGAGGGATTTTTGGCGGAATCGCCAAAGCCCGGCAAATCCAGCGTATAGACGCTGTATTTGAGATGGAGATGCTGCATCACTGGAATCCAGTAACGCCAGGAGCCGATCCAGCCATGCATTAAGATGACAGGTCGGCCTCGGCCTAGCTTTTCGTAATGGATTAAATCCCCACCGATTGTAATGGCGCTCATGCCCATATCCTAAGTAAGGCGCTCAGGACGCCCCAATTTTGCTCAAAATTTCATTCACACGCTGCTGCAACTCAGCCATATCAAACGGTTTCAGAATGTAATCAATCGCCCCTGCCGCTTTGCCCGTCTCGATTTCATCATCCTGGCCTTTGGCCGAGAGAATGACAACCGGGATATGTTTCACACTCTCGATTTCCTTGAGCGCACGACACACTTCATACCCCGTCATCTTGGGCATACGTACATCGGTCAAGATGAGGTCAGGCAGCACTTTCTGCGCCAATTCAACAGCAATTTCACCATTTTGTGCTTGTGTGACCTGATGCCCGGCAAATTGCAGAGTAAACGCGACCAACTCACGGATATCACGTTCATCTTCTGCGACCAGAATATGCGCCATGCGGATTAGTCTCCTGCGATGTATTCACCACTGGACTGATTAAGCGGTTTGAGAGAGGCCATTGTTTCGGTCACAAAGTTGGGCTGCTCCACAGGCAGACGCACATAGAACGTCGTGCCCTGGTCGACCTTCGAGTCGAACCAAACTTGGCCGTTATGCAGTTCTACGAGTTCTTTGACAATCGGAAGACCCAGGCCCGTCCCCGCAATATCGAACAGCAGCGCATGTTCTTTGTCGCGTTCAAAGCGCTTCCAGGCCCGTTCACGGAACTCTTCGGCAATGCCCACGCCCGTATCGGAGATGGTGATCAGGACAGACTGCCCGGTTTTCTCAAGATGTGCTGTAATCTCTATCTTACCATTCGGCATAGTGTAGTTAAAGGCGTTATCCACCAGATTGTTGATGATCTGGCCGAAGCGCTCACGATCTGCACGAATACGCGGCAGGTCACGCTCGATATCAAGATTGACCTCCAGATTTTTCTCCTGGTTGCGCTCTCGCTGCGCGACAAGCTTGACAACCTGCGGGATAGCTTCTGACAGATCAATCAATTGCATGGTGAGCGCGAGTTTACGGTTGCTGATTTGCGAGATCGCCAGCACGTCATTGAGCAGCCCGTTGAGGCGCTCGACGTTTTCCAGGATGGTATTGACGATACCGCTCTGCATCGGCGTCAGCTCACCCACTGCCCCTATCGCCAGCATTTCGATATAGCCTTTGACCGGGGTGAGCGGAGTGCGGAACTCATGCGAGACATTTTCGATGAAATCCGATTTGATGCGATCCGCTTCCACGTCCTGGGTGATATCGCGGAAGACCGAGACCGTCCCCAGGAAGGTGTCATTGCTGTACACGGGCGACAACTGTGTGCTGATGATGCGGTTGCCAATTTCGATACGCTCGGACAGCAGCGGCTCGTTGCTCATATCGCTCGGACGAGTCTGGGCATCCGACCAGGACTGCACCAGTTGCAACCAGCGCAGCGCTGATGCGCCGTACAGCCCGGCCATGCGCGTAACATCCTGCTTGAGCGCCTGTTCACGCGGAAGCTGCAAGATGCGCTCTGCCGCCGAGTTGAACAGGGTAATCTTGCCCGCCGCATTTGCCAGCATCACGCCGTCTGCCACAGATTCCAGAATAGCGCCCTGCTTCTCGGCTTCGTCCTGCTCCATACGCAGCAGTTTGGCGAGGCGATCCGCCTGATCGCGGATGAGATGATACAGATCGGCGCTGTTGATCGAGGTGGCAACCTGGGTGGCCGCAGGCACGAGCAGCTTGAGATGCTGTTCGGTAAAGCCGCCCACCTTATCGCCCAGCAGCACCATGACGCCCATCGGGTCATCATTGCTCTCCAGGATGACGGCCAGGGCGGAACGGAGACCCTCAGCCCCATGCTGATTCGGATCCCAGAATGATTCGTTCAGCAGGTCGTCGATGATGATGACATGCTCACCGCCTTCGCTGTTCTGGATGAGCCATGTTGCCAGCCCCTCAGAAGGATGTGTCGCGCTGCCGCCCTCATCGTCATATGAGAGATGGTTGGAGTTCAACTGAGCGCGGGAGTACAGCTTATCCGTTGCCGGATCACTGAGCATGATGACGGCATCCGTCGCGCCGACGGCTTTGCTCACCATGCCGAGCGCACGACCCAGCAGTTCTTCCATGTCCAGTGTGCGGGCCAATTCTGACGTGATCTGATACAGCGTATCGAGGCGATCACGCTCCTGTTCCAGTTCTTCGGTGCGCTGCTCCACCAGCCGATTGAGATCAGCGGCGAAGTTGGTCGTCTTCTCAAACAGGCGGGCGTTCTGAATGGCCGCGCCCAACTGTGAGCCGACGGTGGTAAGAATTCGATCATCATGCAAACTGAACGCACGGCTGCGCGTGGTGTTGCGAATTGCCAGCACGCCCAACGCCTGATCGCCCGCTTTGACCGGGACACCCATATAGCTCTTGGCTTCGCCTTCGCCGTTGGTGATGCCCATGCTTTTACGCAGTTCCGCCGGGCTGAAATAATCGGCCCCCAGGCTGAGGGTGTGCTTGCGCTTGATGATGTACGAGACCTCATCCGTCCCCAGCGGGCGCGGGGGGATATAGAACTCTGTCGTGCCGCGAATTGCCAGCGGGAAGGTGATCATATTGTTGGTCGCATCGAAGAGCGCCAGATACATCTCTTCGGCCTTCGTCACAGCAGGAACCTGCTCACGGATGATCGGCAGCATGTCCGCCAGTTTGAGCGTGGAGGATACCGCTTGCGACAGCGCGTTGATCGTCAGCAGTTCTTCAAAACGG
>DAOTUR010000011.1:0-6703 GCA_034436915.1 Anaerolineae bacterium | reverse complement strand
CGGTTGCACTTCGGGACTGCCGTTAGTCTTGTGAAACATGGTCCTGATCCTCATCTCCGCCCTCTATTTCTATTCTAATCTTTTAAGCGAAGTTGTTTCACCCATTGTGGCACACAAGGCACTTGCCTTTGAGAGACCATACTCCGCCATGAGCGTTTTAATGAGCACCCCCTCGGATCGCTTCTGCCGCAGCGTATTGACTTGAGGGGCGGTCAGCTTGGGTTTAGCGCCAAATCGAACGCCTTGCTCTTTTGCTTTGCCAATGCCGTCCCTCTGCCGCTCTGAACGAATCTCCGTCTCAAATTGGGCAATCGCGCCGAGCATGTTGAAAAGCAAGCGTCCGGTGGCGTCGCCTGTGTGAATTTGTTGATCCAACACTTGGAGGTGAACATTTTTGCGGGCAAGATCTTCAGCCAGTTGGCACAAATGAAGTGTGGAACGGGCCAGACGATCCAAGCGGGTGACGACGAGGGTATCGCCTTCACGCACATATTCCATGCAGGCTTCAAGACGCGGACGTTTGCCACCGGCCGCACTTTTCTTTTCCTGAAAGATTTTTTCGCAGTGGTGGAGCTTATCGAGTTGAACATCCAAACTCTGTCCGGAAGAACTCACCCGCGCATAGCCAATGTGTGCCATGATATGTCTCACAATGTTTTAGAGGATCCGATAATGACATTGTGAGACATAAAATGAAACGCGCAAGAGGCGATGTCTCAGGAAGTATACGATGCTGTTGGCGAATTCAGAGCTTTGCCAATGCTGCCAATCGAGAAACCCGGGTTTTAGCACGGGGGATGGCGTTAAACCAATTGCTGAGACGTTTGATATTCAGAGCCGTCGCAGTGGCCAGATGCTGAAGATGCGTTTTGACCAATCCTCGATACCGTGTTCGTCGCAGCCCCAAAGCACGGGTCGCCTGGGAAATAGTTCCTTCAACGCCAGCCCGTTTTTTATAGAGCGTGTAAATCTCCTCTTGGGTAAATAGATATTTCATAGTCTCTTGAGCATCAAAGACCTCTTTTAACGGAAGGTTGATATTGCGCCCAGCAGTGGTGGAACGAGTACATAACGCTTTGGCAGGACATGAAAGACAGTCTTGCTTGGCAAATCTCACTTTGATGTAGGCAACACCGGAAGGTTTAGTAAAGGTGCGCCAGCTGCGAGACACTTTGCCTTGTGGACAGGTGATTTGTTGCTGATCCCAATCGATCAGAAAGTGGGACAAATCAAAGGCTTCGACTGACTTCGATTGCCAGTTAGAATCTGTGCGCGGCGGCCCTAACAAGACAATGTTATAGTGCTGCTTACTCTTGAGAAACAACTCACCTGAAACATAGGCTGAATCGACCAGGTGCAGTTGGGGTGTTAAGCCTTTTTCGGTGAGGTTTTGGTGAATGAGTTGAGTGTGGGTTGCTTCATGGGAACTGGCGGGTGCGGTGGTGACAAGGGTTACTAAATGGGGTTTGTCCTCATCGCAGCTTTCGGTCAGGTGAACGCTGTATCCGAACCATCGGTGATTCTGGCGTGAACAAAACCGTGCTTCCGGATCATAAGGTGATTCCGCACAGGGTGAAAGAGACTTCATATCTTCAGCGCTTTTGAGGCAGGGTCCGCTGGGGAGGATCGTGAAATGCACCCCAAGAATATGTTGGAGATGTTCGATGGCGGCCACAGTCTGTGCTTGTGGGGGTGCATCGCCGCGTGTCACCAGTTGCAACAGTAAAAAAGCATCCTCGCCCATGTCTTGAAGTGTGCCTTGCGATCCAGCTTTTGCCTTATTGAAGGGTTGATTATAGATGGGTTGTCGATAACGGTCATACCATTTCAGCGGGATCACCGTCCGCAACCAATCTGGAACCAGTTTGGCTAAAGCATTCAACGCGGCACGCTGCGCTTCCCCGATTTGTTCCAGGCGGGTTAAATCCCGGACGGCGGCCAACACATAGGTCGAGTCGGTGCGTTGCGTGTTTCCGGCCCTGACTAAATCCCGCATCTTACAGATCAGCAGCAGCTTATCCAGTAGACGATGCTCGGCATGATGGGTCATCAACCGTTTTCGAAACTCGCTTAACACGCTGAAGTTAAAACCCCCGTCATCGAGCGCCAATCCCAACCAATACTTCCAGTCGATCCGCGTCCGTACGGCATCCGCCGTCGCTCGATCTGAAATATTTTCGAGAAACTGGAGAATAGTGATCAATGCCAAACGAGCCGGACTGTAGGCCGGTTGCCCGCGGCGGGGATACAAATCCTCAAAATCCAGATCTTCAAAAATCATTCCCAACTCATCGCGCAGGGTTAGGTAAAGGTTCCCTTTGGGGAATAGTTTTTTAGCCAGATCCGCAGTTTCTTCTGGCACATCGAGCATATGGCGAGGACGGAGGCACATAAATATTCACTCCTTTTAGTCTCCATTTTCCCTCAAAATCGATCCTACATCAATTCGCCAACAGCATCGTTTCCTGCTATACTGATGAAGATGTTAGACTATTTGTCCGAGACGTCTGAATTTGATTCCCAATGCCGCCTCCCCATTTTAATCGGAGTAGCGAACATTTCCTTACTGGCGCAGCATGTTGTAGCCCCGCACCTGTTCCTATTATCCTGACAGAATAGCTTGCTGAGGTTGCAACTATGAGTAGTATTTCACCTTCTCAGACTCAATACGTGCTCATAACGGGTGTGACGGGCTATATCGGCGGACGACTCGTTCCATTGTTTCTAGAGGCAGGCTATCGGGTGCGGGTTATGGTACGCGATCCGATGCGTTTACAAGGACGCTCATGGATAGAGCACGTTGATGTCGTGCAGGCCGATGTTCTACAACCCGATACACTGGATGCAGCCCTTGCGGGCATTGATGTTGCTTATTATCTCATTCACAGTATGCGCGGCGGGGAGAATTTTCATGAGCGTGACATCCAGGCCGCGCGTAACTTCGGTATTGCCGCTGAGCGTCAGAGAGTAAAACGCATTATCTACCTGGGTGGTTTGGGTGATGGGGCCACTGAGCTCTCACAGCATCTGCGGTCACGTCAACAAACCGGTGACGCCTTGCGTGCGTGTGCCGTTCCCGTCACGGAGTTTCGCGCCGGGGTCATTGTCGGTTCGGGCAGCTTGTCGTTTGAGATGATTCGTTATCTGACCGAGCGTGTCCCCATCATGATCTGTCCGCGTTGGGTCTTTACACGCATTCAGCCCATTGGCATTCGTGACACGCTGGACTATCTGGTCAGCGTGGTGAAGACCCCGGAGAGCGCAGGGCAAATCATTGAAATTGGTGGGGCAGAGATCATGACCTACCGCGATATGATGTTTGGCTATGCGCGTGCGCGTGGGCTGCGTCGCTACATGATCCCTGTTCCAGTCCTCACCCCGCACCTATCGTCGTACTGGGTCCACTGGGTGACACCCATCCCCAGCGATATTGCTCGTCCACTGATTGAAGGGCTGCGTAACGAAGTCATCGTGTCTGACAACACAGCCCGTGAACTCTTTCCGGACATTCAGCCGGGAACCTTTGCCGTCGCCGTGAGTCAAGCACTCGACAATCTAAACGCCAGCGAAGTTGAAACGAGTTGGGCAGATGCACTGGTGAGCAGCCAACCTGATCAGCCACCAGCGGTGTTGTCCACACATGAAGGGATGTTCCTCGAACAGCGTCAGGCATTCGTTCAGGCAACACCCGGTGCGGTGTTTCAAGCGTTTACCAGCCTCGGCGGGGGCAATGGGTGGCTGTATTTTAATTGGGCATGGTATTTAAGAGGGCTCTTGGATCGTCTGGTCGGTGGGGTGGGACTGCGACGTGGGCGGCGACACCCAACAGAAGTGCGTGTTGGTGATGCGCTCGATTTCTGGCGTGTCGAAGCTGTGGAGCCTGACAGGTTGCTGCGGTTGCGAGCTGAGATGAAAGTGCCCGGACTTGCGTGGTTGCAATTTAAGGCAGAACCACTCGAAGACGGCAGTACACAGCTTATCCAGACCGCATTTTTCGCGCCTAAAGGACTGTTTGGTCTGTTGTACTGGTATGGACTGTACCCACTTCACAGCTTGATCTTCTCCGGTATGATCCGCAAACTTGCACAACGTGCAACGGAACCAACATAATGCCTGGTGTCGTTGGGGTCATGACAGAATAGTGTCACAATCACAACGCTACGGAAGATTTTCACAAAGCCACAGAATTGCTTGAGGATCTTGGCCTAAACCCAACAATAGCTTCCGAGATCGCCCGTTATACGCCCTTATTTTTCACCCGATCAACAGGCTAATGGGAGAGAGAAATAAAGTGCATATGATTAGAGACGGAATTTGAGTTCAAAATGGCCTGCTTATCATATGATGTCTATCCAACTTCTCCATAAGACGCAGACAGCAGATCGTTCTGATAGGCGAGTGTGATTTGAGCCTCCGGCACGCCCTGGGCTTTGAGCGCATCCACCAACAGTTTGTCATGCAGATCGAGATCAATAATGATCTGGGTATCCACCAGACGCGCCACCAACACTGCACTCACCACACGCTTGTTCCGGATCTGGGCCACATCGATCACCGCGTACATCTGCAAGGCCTCATTGATCGTCAGAGTCGCCACATCGTTCAAACCTTCGCCCGTGTACTTCTTCATTTCGTCCAGCAGAATCTGCTTCAAAGTGGTGGTATCCATCGCACTATCTCCTCATGGTCGGGATCATAAAGGACGAACGGAATCGGGGTTTTGAGCATGGTATTGATAACGGTCTGACCGAGCAAATGCTCGACAATCGCTTCATAGGTTTCAACGGGTAGGGCCACATACAGGGGCATCGTATGGCCCAGGAAGTCCAGCGCTGCCCGGTACACCAGATACTGACCAATCAATTCCATCAACTCGTGAACCGGAGAGCTGGCAATCCCTTTAACCTCGATCAAAGCAATCTGCCCTGTGCTTGAGCGAGCTTGAAGATCGATGTAGAGCCGCCGCGTAATCTCCTGGGGTGTTCCCAGGGCCAGCGCGACCTGCTCTTTCATGATTGTCCATCCCGCTTTTTCCAGAGCACGGCGAACAACCGGATGAAGCCGATCTTGATTGGGCATAGAGGCTCTATCAGTGCTGGGCTAAATGTTCTATTTGAAGTATACCATGAAGAGGACTCGGCCTTCGCAGCTTTTGCAAGAAGATATAGGCACGTTTCTGCTACACCTGGATTTCTACAAGCTTGAGCATCGGTTCGAAAAAACGAGCGTTTTTTTGGAATAGCTCAAGGCATCTGTTGGCTGGGGAGACACATATCAGACGGTAATCACACTACGCCGCCAAATCTACTTCGATCCTCTGAAATATACCTTTTCGAGGGGTTATGCAAAAAACCCCATTTTCAGAAGCAGGCCTCATCAAAGAGCTGGAAACGCGTGGAGTGGGGCGGCTATCGACGTTTGCCAGCACACTCACGAGCCTGAAAACACGCGGATATGTGTCTCTCACCAACAGGACACTATCGCCCACGGAAACAGGGGTGAAGCTGCTTGATTTTCTCGTGAAGCATTTTCCAAAGATCTTCGACGTGGAATTCACAACCCGAATGGAGTCCGACCTGGATGAGATTGCGGCAGGATCTCAAACGGCCCGCGTCTTTTTAGACGCCTTCTAGCATCAGTTTGAGCCGCTCCTGGCGTCGGTTGGCAAACCCACTACGGAATCCTCTCTCAACGATCCTGGAATGACATGTCCACAATGCAGAGGCCGACTCGTCGTTCGCACAAAGAAAGATGGCAGTCAGTTCATAGGCTGTTCGACATTTCCGCAGTGTCGTTACTCAAGGGCTGTCGATGCTCCAACAACTGAGGCTCAACATGAAGCCTGCCCACGCTGCGGCAAATCCCTTGTGACACGGAATGGTAAAAAAGGGCTTTCATCGGCTGTTCAAGTTTTCCAGGCTGTCAGTACACGCGCTCTATTGAAACACCTGATACGCCTCGCACCGCTTCTGAAAGCTGACTGAAACAAGATGCTCATTCAGCTCAGAGTGATTGTTACTCCACTAAACTGGGGCTAGGCCAACGCCATGTCTTCCCGAAAAACATAGCCCCCGTTTTGGACTGGTCTCTCTTGTTCTTCTGACAAGGCGTTCACCCACGAACTATTGACCCCGTTTTGCGCCTGAATCCGAAGCTGTTGACAGACCTCACAAGAGCCGTTTACACCAAGCGACTCACATCCCAGACCCGTTTACCGTCGAGTATTTCTTTGAGCTGATCTGAGAAATGATCAGCGTCCAGAGGC
Source organism: Anaerolineae bacterium (assembly GCA_034436915.1). Lineage (GTDB taxonomy): Bacteria > Chloroflexota > Anaerolineae > Aggregatilineales > Phototrophicaceae > JALHOR01. Next base: position 438 of record DAOTUR010000011.1, on the reverse strand, counting down.
TTGCTGAGAAAGCTGTGAAAGGGCTTTGTGCGCGCTGTGGTAGCCTCAGCTGTGTGGACTGTACAAGCCACCACCGGAACAGAGGCCCACACCGGATGAGCTTTCAAGATATTGAGGACTTCATAGCCATCAATATAAGGCATTTCCAGATCTAGGAAGATCAGATCAGGCGGGGCTTGCTCAACGATCTGTTTTTGGATGAGACGGGCATCCTGTATGACGGAACATGTAAGGCCCTCACCACTGAGCATTTCGCGCAGAACATCCGAATTTATCGCTGTATCTTCAATGATCAACGCGTGAATAGGTTTCATCTCATTCATCCTCCATAATCCGACCAATATGCCATACCGCTTTGCCTTCCATGATACTCCTCACTTGATCGCCAAACAGCATAAAATCGACGGGCTTGGCAATAAACCCGTTAAATCCTTTTCG
>DAOTUR010000010.1:0-6569 GCA_034436915.1 Anaerolineae bacterium | reverse complement strand
CGGTTGCACTTCGGGACTGCCGTTAGTCTTGTGAAACATGGTCCTGATCCTCATCTCCGCCCTCTATTTCTATTCTAATCTTTTAAGCGAAGTTGTTTCACCCATTGTGGCACACAAGGTGATGTGAAGTTATTCACTCAAATGGATCTCAGCACATTGTTTTATGCCCTGGTGCGTGATCGCTACTTGAAACCGAATGGCACGTTAGCTTTCGTCATGCCGCGCTCCGTTATCACTGGAGCGAAACAGCATCGTCCGTTTCAGCAGATCGGTTTTACCCGTATTCTTGACTTTGAAAACGTGACTTCACTGTTCAATGTCCCAGCTTGTGTTCTCATTCAACAAGGTGAAACACAAACATTCGATATTCCAACAGAATATCATGAAGGAAAACTACCTGATACTGAGAGCCAAGACGAGGTTAGTGTTGTTGTAGCTGAAGCCCATTTGATGACAACTCATAAAACCACTTCATTTGCTGATTCTCTTGTGCGGAGTCCCTACTATTACAAGCGTTTTCTCAATGGAGCAACACTCTATCCTCGTAACCTGTGCTTTATTAAGCCGCGTGGTCTAAGTTCTAGTCCTGCGAGTATGACTGATCCTGACGCAAATCAAGCAGCTAAGAAAGATTACAAAGGTTTGCTGTTGCAGGGAACAATTGCTGATGATTACGTATATGCGACTCTATTGAGTAAGCATTTGATTCCATTCGGGTATGAGAGACTTCATATGGTGGCTTTACCCATTTATCAGGAAAATAACATTTTGCATCTTGTTACGACTGAAACAGATTTTCTAAACCGTGGGGATGCAGACACTTGGGATAGCTGGTTCCAAACTGCAAGCGAGACATGGGATAGATTAAAGAAATCCAAAACAACCTTTTTTCAACAACTAAACCATCATAACAAGATTACTCTACAGAAGCCTCAATCAGCTTACAAAGTCTTATATGCAGCGAGTGGCAAAAATCTTGCAAGCTGTGTCCTTGACACAAGTAAATTATCTTTAGTAATCTATGGTCGAACAACCCAAGGTTTTATTGCAGATCACAAAACATATTGGTATGATACCGCTTCTCAAGAAGAAGCCCATTATCTATGTGCCTTGTTAAACTCAGATGTCATAAACAAAGCTATTAAAGGCTATCAATCTCAGGGGACATTTGGGCAACGTGATATACATCGCACCCCTTTTGAAGCCTGTACTATTCCAATGTTTGATTCGACAAATTCAGATCATCTAGCTCTTGCTCAAGAATCTATAAAAGCTCACGAAGATTTGGCTTTTATTCAACAAAGTAAACCTCTGAAGGGCGGTGTTGTCGCTTTACGCAACTTGGCGCGGAAACAGGCTACTGCTCAGCTCAAGGCAATTGAAATCCTCACAGCACGGGTAGTGGGTTAAGCCCCTACCCATTCCGCCATACAATTTTCGTATCAATTCAAAATCATGCTCTGACAGCAATTTGATGCCATCTTGCACAATACTTATAGACAATAGGCATAATTCTTATAGAAATCGCTTAAAGTAAAAGCATCGCTCATTGGCAGCCCTGGGAGAGGCATTCAGTGAGAGCCAACACCGCTGCCGTCGTCTAAATATGAGCACACCATAGCACTAGGATAATCGCATGTTAGGATTTGACCGTTTTACAGAACGCGCCCAGGATGCGGCGATGCGTGCCGTCGAAATCCTCCAGCGTTACGGCCATAACCAGGTCGATATTGAGCATCTGCTCCTATCGCTGCTGGAACAGCAGGACGGCGTGATCCCGCAAATCCTGGAACGCCTGGGCGTCGATATCAATCTCATCCGCGCCCGCCTGGATGAATCACTGCGCCGTTCGTATCGCACCGCCGCCATTTATGGTGCGGGCGGCTCCAATCAGGTCTTCATTACGCCGCGCCTCAAGCGCATCATCGACCTCGCCAAAGAGGAATCGAGCCGCCTGCGCGACGAGTACATCAGCACCGAGCATATTTTCCTCGCCATCTTCACCGAGCGCGGCACAAACAGCGACACCGCCCGCATCCTGAACGATTTCAACATCACCCGTGATCGCGTGATGGACACCATCAAAGACATTCGCAACGGCCAGCGCGTCACCGACCCCCAGGCCGAGAGCCGCTATCAAACGCTGGAAAAATATAGCCGCGATCTCACGCGCATGGCAATGGAAGGCAAGCTTGATCCGGTCATCGGGCGCGATGAAGAAGTGCTGCGCATGATCCAGGTCTTGAGTCGCCGTACCAAGAACAATCCCGTCCTGATCGGTGAGGCGGGCGTGGGCAAGACTGCCATCGTGGAAGGTCTGGCGCAAAAGATCATCAGCGGCGACGTGCCGGAACCGCTGCTCAACAAGCGCATCCTCAGCCTTGATCTGAGTGCGATGCTGGCAGGCAGCCGTTTTCGCGGTGAGTTTGAGGAGCGCTTGAAAGCCTCGATTGATGAGGTGCAGCGGGCCAATGGTGAGATCATCCTCTTCATTGATGAGCTGCATACCGTCGTGGGCGCAGGCGCAGGCTCCGGCTCGATTGATGCGGGCAATATGATGAAACCGGCCCTCGCACGCGGCGAACTGCAATGCATCGGCGCGACGACGCTGGATGAGTACCGCCAGTATATCGAGAAGGACAGTGCGCTGGATCGCCGTTTTGCGCCCGTCTTTGTTGATGAGCCGAGCGTGGAAGAGACGATTGAGATGCTCTACGGCCTGCGGGAGCGCTATGAGACGCATCACCGCGTCACCATCTCCGATGCCGCTGTCGAAGCCGCCGCCCGTCTCTCAGCCCGCTATCTGACCGGACGCAAGCTGCCCGACAAGGCGATTGATCTGCTGGATGAGGCCGCCGCCAAACTGCGCGTGGCGCTGTATTCCATGCCGCCGCGCCTGAAAGAGATGAAGACCGCGATTGATCGCATGACGCTCGAAGAAGAAGCCGCAGGTATGGCCCGCGACTACGAACGCGCCGCCGATTGCAAGATGCAGCGCCTTCAGCTTCAGCAGGAGTTTGAGCGCGAACGCTTCCTGTGGCAGCAGGACAACACCCTCGATGAAGTCGTTGAGAGTGATGATATCGCCTCAGTCATCGGCCAGTGGACGGGCATCCCCGTCAACCAGATGCTGGAGAGCGAAGGCGAAAAGCTGCTGCGGATGGAAGAGACGCTGCATGAGCGCGTCATCGGCCAGGATGAAGCCATCAGCGCCATCTCTGACGCTATCCGCCGCTCACGCAGCGGCCTGAAAGACCCGAAACGTCCGATTGGCTCGTTCATCTTCCTGGGCAGCAGCGGCGTCGGCAAGACCGAACTGGCGAAGGCGCTGGCGGAGTTCATGTTTGACGATGAGGATGCCCTCATTCGCATCGACATGAGCGAGTTCCGTGAGCAGCACAACACCAGCCGTTTGTTTGGCGCTCCTCCTGGCTATGTCGGCTATGAGGCGGGCGGCCAACTGACGGAGGCAGTGCGGCGGCGTCCCTACCGCGTGATCCTGTTCGATGAGATCGAGAAGGCCCACCCCGAAGTGTGGAATGCGCTGCTGCAAATCCTGGAAGATGGTCGCATGACCGACGGCCAGGGGCGCATCGTCGATTTCCGCAACACGGTCATCATCATGACGAGCAACCTGGGGACGGAGTTTGTGCGGCGCGGTGGCGCGTTGGGCTTCGTGACCGATCAGTCACCGCAGGTGGTGGCCGATCATCAGAAGATCGAGCGGGCCATGCGCGACACGTTCCGCCCAGAATTCCTCAATCGTATCGATGAGATCATCATCTTTGCGCCGCTGTCCATCCAGGATGTGGAGCGCATCGTTGATACACAGATGAAATCGATTGTGGCGCGGCTGCAAGAGGCGGGTCTGTCCATTCATGTGACGGAACCTGCCCGCAACTGGCTGGCAGCCAAAGGCTTTGATACCCAGTTTGGGGCGCGTCCGCTGCGCCGTGCGTTGCAGCGCTTCGTCGAGAATCCGCTGTCGCTGCGCCTGCTCAAGGGCGACTTTCGTTCGGGCGATCTGGTGCTGATTGATGAGGTGAATGGGGAAATCGTATTTGAGCGTCATGTGGACGCCCACACCGATTACCTGAATGTTCCCAGCGAGTCCTCCTACACCGACGCGGCAGCCGATGTAGATGTAGATGCGTAAGTATTGTGCATGAAAGTCGAGGGGGGTGAGTGGCACGCCCCTTTGACCGTTTGCAATGGAGGGCGTTGTGTTATAATTGCGGCGCAAATATGCTACTTGAAGTCAGGGAAGAAAATGGATCAAGAACTGGGCAAGCACGAAGAAGAAGTTGAAATCCCTTCGGCTGCCGGGTTGTCGGACTCAGGGACGGATTCGGTGGCGGACGTATCGCCCGCTGCCGAAGATATGGCGGGAGCGACTGCCGACGCTTCCACAGCAGATGATGAATCTGCATCCACTGAGGCCGAGAGCCAGGCACCGGACGAGTCTGAAAGCCAGGCCCCTGAAGAGGCCGATGGGCTGCGACGCGGCGCACTTGTGGATGGAGAAGTCATCACAGCCTCCCCCACCGAAGTACGGGTACGTTTAAGCCAGGACCGAGAAGGCATTATCACCTCACGCGAGTTGTCTACGATGAACCCGCGCACGGTTGAAAGCCTGAAGGCAGGGGCGACGATCAAGGTGTTCGTGGTCAATCCGCGCACACAGGATGGCAAGACGCTCCTTTCGATCACACGGGCGCAGGAAGAGACCGATTGGCTGGACGCGGAGACTTACCGCCAGAGCCGCGACGTTTATGACGGCAAAATCGGCGGCTACAATCGCGGCGGCCTCATCGTCAAATTTGGGCGTCTGCGCGGCTTCATTCCGCAGAGCCAGATTGCCGAAGAACGTCTGCGCGAGATGACCGGTGAAACGCCCGAAGAGCGCTATGGTCGTGCCGTTGGGCAGAACATCAGCGTGAAGGTGATGGAAGTTGACCGCCCACGTAACCGCCTGATCCTCTCGGAACGGGCCGCCATGCGTGAAGTGCGTCAGCGCCGTAAGGAATCACTCATCACCGAACTCCAACCCGGCGAAGTCCGTGAGGGACGGGTGGTGAGCCTGGAAAACTTCGGGGCGTTCGTCGATATTGGCGGCGCTGAGGGCTTGATCCACCTGACAGAAATTACCTGGCGGCACATCACCCACCCGCGCCAGGCCCTGACAGAAGGCCAGGATGTCCGCGTCAAAGTCATCAGCGTTGACCCGGATCAGAATCGCATCGGCCTGAGCATTCGTCAGATCCTCCCCGATCCGTGGGACGAAATTGCGCTGGCCTATGGTGATGGCGCACTCGTCAAGGGTACGATCACCAAGCTGACCAAATTCGGCGCATTCGCCCGCATTGAAACGGGGGATGATCCCATCGAAGGCTTGATTCACATCTCGGAACTGTCGGATGATCGCGTGGAACACCCGCGTGACGCCGTGCAGAAGGGCGATACCCTCACCCTGCGTGTGGTCAAGGTCGATGTGAAGAACCGCCGCCTCGGATTGAGCATCAAGAAAGTCCACTCGGCGGAATACATGGATATGGATATCGAACGGGCCTTCCGCGATGCGGAGCAGGGCCACGCCGTGACCGTCGATTCCGCACCGCGTCCGGCGACCACTCATCAAGGTGAGAGCCTGGACGTCGAAGATACTTCTCTCACTGTAGAAGACATCGCCCATGGGACTGATGATCAGAACTATGGTGATGAAGGCGTGATGGCGGCCAATGAAGACACGGCAGATATCGTTCATGCGAACGTCGATGCCGCCGCTGCCACTGAAGAAGCCAACTCAAGTGATGCAGTTGGTTCTCAATCAGATGAAGAGTCTGCCGCTCCCACCACGGATGCCGACAGCAGCGCGGATCTCACTGCGCCGCTGGTAGGCCCCACCGTGGAGACGGATGCCGATATTACGAGTGATGCTGGCGCACAAAGCCCGGACGCCGTAACGGGCGAACCCGCCAACGACGAGTAATACGGCGACTTTTGCAAGACCGAAGTCGTCAGGCCCCTATCGATAAGGAAACTTTCGATAGGGGGATTATCGTCCAAAGGCAGTAACGTCGTGTGGCTGAACAGCAGCGCCGACAACGGAGGTTGACACCGTGCCGAACAAAATGGAACGCTTCACACAACGGGCGCGTCGCGTCCTGGGCCTCGCCCAAGAAGAAGCGGAACGCCTGCAACATGGGCAGATCGGGACTGAGCATCTTCTGCTCGGACTGATGCGCGAAGAAGGCGGGGTGGCCGGACGGGTGCTGCGCGAATTGGGTCTCGATCCGCGTCGGGTTGAAGATCTGGTCGTGCGCCACACCGATTCAGGTGAGCGCAAACCAGGGGTAAATCTGGAACTCTCTGCCGGGACAAAGAAGGTGTTGGAACTCGCTGTCGATGAAGCCCGCCGTATGGGGCATCACTATATCGGCACAGAACATCTGCTGCTCGGTCTCGTGCGTCAGCAAGAAGGCATTGCGATTGATGTGCTGCGCCGCCTGGGTGTTACCCCGGAAGAAGTACGTCGTCAAACTCGCCGTGTGCTGCAAGAAAGCCCCATG
>DAOTUR010000009.1:0-12995 GCA_034436915.1 Anaerolineae bacterium | reverse complement strand
GCTTATCATCCATATCGAGATTGAAACTGACGTTTGATAGGTTCTGGGTCATAAGGGGTGTCCTGCTAACGAGACGACGTAAATGCGGCGTCGAGCGCCTCTTGGATGTGAAACGAAGCGGTCATATCAGGCGAGAGGGTCTGGCCCGTCAAACGTTCATAGACGTAATTGTAGCGTGTTGCCACTTCAACGCGCACATCATCGGGCATGAGAGGCGGTGTGCTGTCGCCGTGATAATTCTGCGCGGCATACCACTGGCGCAGGTACTCTTTATCATAATGCGAGAGTTTGCCATTGCTAGAGGCATGTGCATCCCAGTAGCGGCTGCTGTCGGGCGTATGCACCTCATCAATCAGCATAAGCTTGCCATCGACGAGGCCAAACTCATATTTGGTATCGACGAGGATCAGGCCCGCCTGCTGCGCCAACGCCTGGCCGCGTGTAAATAAAGCGATGGCGGTTGATTCGATTTTTTCCCATAGTGATGACCCGATCAGGCCGCTATTGATAATCTCATCACGGGTCAGACGGGCATCATGTCCGCCTGCTTCGGCTTTGGTCGTCGGGGTAATGATGGGGTGTGGTAAAGGATCATTCTTCTTCAACCCCTCTGGAAGATGCACCCCGTAGGCATCACGCAGCCCCTGCTCATACAGCGTCCACAGCGATGTTGAGGTGACGCCTGTGATATAGCCGCGCACGATGACCTCGACGGGCAGGGGTTGGGCTTCGTGGGCGATGAGCACATTGGGATGCGGCACAGCAATCTTGTGATGGGGGACGATATCGGCCAATTGATCGAACCACCACGCGCTCATGAGATTGAGCATCTGGCCTTTATAGGGGATCGCGCCGAGGACACGATCAAACGCCGAGATGCGATCTGTGGTGATGAGAATCCGCCGTCCCTGATGCTGATACATCTCACGGACTTTGCCCGTTTGCTTGGGGCCGTAGCCCACGAGATCAACCTGGGTGAGGGCATAGGGCAGAGCGGCGTAAATCTGTGCGGCGGTGGGCATAGCGGGATGTCCTGTTCAGAAATATTTAAAGGATTTTGAACCACGAAGGCACGAAGGGTTTGTTATAACGATTCTTCGTGTCCTTTGTGGTTCACGTTTTAAGCGTACTTCACGGCGTTCTGGAAGATCACCAGCCCCAACTGGCCGCGTTCATTGACGAGTGCAGCGGCATAGGACAGGGCCTCACGAATATCCTCGCGCTCTAACATCGGGAAATCATCGAGAATTTCATCTTCATTCCGGCGGCCACTTTGTTCAAGAGTGTTGCCACAGGAATTCGCAAGCCACGAATGCAAGGGACGCCTCCCATTTGATTAAAATCCACCGTAATGCGTGTAAACATGATTGTTGTCCTCTCGATCAGGCGTACTTCACGGCATTCTGGAAGATCACCAGCCCCAATTGGCCGCGTTCGCCGCGATGATAACGCGGATGCTGCCAGGGGAAGAGATGATCTTCGGGATGGGGCATCAAGCCCATGACATTGCCGGCGGCATTGCACAGCGCCGCGATGTTCAGCGCCGAGCCGTTGGGATTGCCAGGATAGGCGACAGTCTCCCCATTGACATTCACATACGTCAGCGGCACAAGCCCCTCCGCCATCAGCTCACTCAGCATGGCCTCCTCACGCGCCATCACACGGCCTTCACCATGCGCCACTGGACACAGGATCAACTCGCTCAGGCCCTGCGTAAACAGCGAGACGCTGTTGATCTGGGGCTGCAAATACACCTGTCGGCATTCAAAATGCCCCTCTTCATTGAAGGTCAGCGTCACACGGCGATCCGGCCCACTGGTAAAGTCGCTGCTGGGCAGCAGGCCTGCCTTAACCAATGTCTGGAAGCCGTTACAGATGCCCAACACAGGTTTGCCCGCCTGCACAAACGTCTGCAAATCCTCGCGGAAGCGCTGGCGCAGATCGAGCGCCCACAACATGCCCGCACCCAGATCATCGCCGTAGCTGAAGCCGCCCGGCACAATCAGCATATCGTAATCGCCAATATGCCGTTCGCCCTGGGCCAACTGGTTCATATGGACGATTTCGGGGATCGCGCCCGCGACTTCACACGCGAGAGCCGCATCACGATCACGGTTGGAGCCGTTGGCGTGCAGGATCAAGGCTTTGGGGGCGCTCAATTGGGTTCGCGGCGCACGATCTTTTGCGGCAACTTTTGGTTGCGCGGGCTGGATTGGCAGCGTTTCGGCCTCCATCAGATCGCCGCGAAAGGCGCGTTCGAGATCGGCGAGTTTGGGCTGCATGTGAAAGCCATACGACTCGTCCCTTCCTACTGCGAATTTAATGATTGGCTCTTCGAGAACTCTACCAACGCAATAGCATGGCAGGGCTTTCTTTACACCATCGAAATCTTTACCACGTACCTCGATAATGAAGCGAGTCGGTGCTTCTGAAAATAGGAAGTTTATATCTCCTCTTTCGCCTTCCCATGTTTCACAGTATGCGCCCAGGCCACCAGCAATACACATCTCTGCCAGAGCAACTGCAATACCCCCTTCACTCACATCGTGGCATGATTGAATGAGACCAACTTGAATCGCTTTGTGTAATACTCGCATGGTGTCAATAGCATTGCGATTCGGTTGGGTAATTTCTCCACCTGTAACCCCGTGAATACGGTTGTAGTGGCTGCCGCCCATTTCGCCTTCCATCTCGCCAACAATGAAAAGGTAATTTCCGGCTTGCTTCAAATCCATCGTGACGGTTTTGGTCACATCAGGCACAGCAGCAATTGCGCTGATGAGCAGCGTGCCGGGGATCGCGTGGCGCGTGCCATCCGACGTAGTATATTCATTGTTCAGGCTGTCCTTGCCGCTGATGAACGGCGCACCATACGCCACCGCCGCATCATGGCAGCCCTTCGCAGCCAGCACCAGCGATCCGAGGCGATCCGGCAGATTGGGATTGCCCCAGCAAAAATTATCCAGAATGGCGACCTGATCAGGGTCAGCGCCCACCGCGACCACATTGCGAAAGGCTTCATCGACAGCGGCCCAGGCCATCGCATAGGGATCAATCTCGGTGTACTGCGGGCACAGGCCATGACCAAGAGCGAAGCCTTTTACTGCGCCGTCGCTCTTGGGTCTATGCTTCGTATCCAGTGGCACAATGACCGAGCCATCGCCAGGGCCATGCGATTTTGTACCCACGAGCGGCCTGACCACTGTGCCGCCCTGGACTTCATGATCGTAGCGGCGAATCACGGCCTCTTTGCTGCGAATATTAGGATGGGCCAGCAGCGCAAGGAGGGTTTCGGTGAAATCAGGAGTCGTATTTCCCTCGCCCCTTGTGGGAGAGGGGTCAGGGGTGAGGGGTTTTTCCCACACAGCCTTCAGATGGCGCGTGGGGATGCCATCGTGCAAAAAGTCCATTTGCAGTGAGCCAATGGGCTTATCCTCATACGCCAATTCAAGGCGGCCTGTGGCGGTGTACGTGCCGATGCACACGGCCTCGACATCCTGACCCTTTGCAATCTCCTGCACACGCGCCCAATGGTCGGGATGCACCGCGATCACCATGCGCTCCTGCGCCTCACTCAACCAGATCTCCCAGGGCCGCAGGCCGGGGTATTTGAGCGGCACAGTCGTCAATTCCACCTGTGCGCCGAGGTCTTTGCCCATCTCACCGACAGCCGAGGAGAGGCCGCCCGCGCCGCAGTCGGTGATGGCGGTATACAGGCCCTCATCGCGGGTGCGGAGAATGACCTCCTGCACCTGTTTTTCCATGATCGGATGGCCGATTTGCACGCTGATGCTGGCGATCTCGCTGGTCGAGGTGTCCATCTCCATGCTGGAGAAAGTCGCGCCGCGCAAGCCATCGCGCCCGGTGCGCCCGCCCAATACGATGATCAAATCGCCCGCGTGGGCCTGTGTGCGATGTGTGCCGCGTGGAATCAGGCCGACGCAGCCGCAAAACACCAGCGGATTGGCTGTGTAGCGCGGATCGTAGAAGATCGCGCCGCCGACGGTGGGGATGCCCATCTTATTGCCGTAATCTTCGACGCCGTGAATCACGCCCTCGGCAATGCGGTGCGGATGCAAAACGCCTTCGGGGACATCCTCATCGGGCATATCGGACAAGCCAAACAGCAGCACATCGGTATTGGCAATCGGGCGTGCCGACACGCCCAGAATATCGCGCACCACGCCGCCCACGCCCGTATTTGCGCCGCCAAACGGCTCAAGCGCGGAGGGGTGATTGTGCGTCTCGACCTTGAAGGCGAGATCAAATTCGTCATCGAAGGCGATAATGCCCGCGTTATCGACGAAGGCCGAACGAACCCAGGGCTTATTCACCTCTTCCGTCGCAGCGCGAATATAGGTTTTGAGCAGGCCGTTAATCTGCTCGGTTTTTCCATCTGGCCCGGTGAAATCGATCACGGCGCGGAAGGTTTTGTGAACGCAGTGTTCGCTCCAGGTCTGGGCGAGCATCTCAAGTTCAATATCCGTCGCCTCGCGGCCTTCACGCTTATAATAGGCACGGATGGCCTGCATCTCCGCCAGATCAAGCGAGAGGCGGCGCGTCTTGCTGATGGTGAGGAGCTGCTCATCATCGGCCTCGGCAAGGGCGATCTTCTCCACCAGACCATCGCCAACCTGCGGCGTCACAAAGGGCGGCGTGATCGGCTGATTGAGACTGGTGCGCTGGATGACGGGATTGGCAAAGAGCGTGTTGGCGATTGTGGCGAGAGTGTCAGCAGGGAGAGTGATGTCAGGAAGGGTGTAGCGCTGGCCCGTCGCGGCCTGCATCACCCCAGGATATCCCAATCGATGCGCCGCTTGCACGAGATTCTCTGCCGCCGTATCGGTCACACCCGGCTGCAACGTGACTTCAACAGTGGTTTGATCGGAGAGGGTAAATGCCTCTGCCTCCAGATCCATGATGGTATAGATCTCGACCACCGGATCAGCCAGCAGTTGGGCCGCGATATGATCGGCATCGGCGTGGGTCAGCGTGCCATGCAGGAAGAAGAGGCGGGTGGTGCGTCCGCTGCTGAGGGCATGGCCCATGTGTTGCAGGGTGTGAACCCAGGCTGGAGTGTGAGACGTAGAGCGGGAGTCAACATCGATGCGAAACGTGCGTGTCACCGTCACCCTTTTCCCCCTATAAATTGTCGCAATTGAGCGTCGTCAATGCTATAGAACCCCATGCGGAATTGCAATTGAGAGTTGTTTGTGGGTTTTGCACACAAGATAATACTGTTGGCTGTACACATTACTGGAATGGGGTTTGGGACGTATGAAAACAATTGTCATTACAGGCAGCACACGCGGCATTGGCTATGGCATGGCGCACGAATTTTTGCAGCGCGGGCATCAGGTCATGATCTCCGGGCGCACCGTCCAGGCCGTAGAGAAGGCCGTCAACTCTCTTGCGGCCAAGCATGATGCGGCGCGTATTGGACATCAGCCGTGCGACGTGAGCGATTATGAGCAGGTGCAGGCGCTGTGGGAGGCATCCATCAAGCGCTTTGGCGGGGTCGATATCTGGATCAACAATGCGGGCGTCACCACCTATGAAGAGGATTTCAGGAACGTCAAATCCGAAGATATTCGGGCGATTGTCGAGACCAACAGCATCGGCATGATGTACGGCTCACATGTGGCGCTGCGCGGGATGCAAAAGCAGGGGCGCGGCCAGCTCTACAATATGGAGGGTCTGGGCAGCGATGGCATGATTCGCCCCTCAACGCTGGTGTACGGCTCGACCAAGTACGGCCTGCGCTATTTCACCAAAGGTCTGGTGCAGCAGGCCAAAAACACGCCTGTGCAGGTGGGCTATCTCAGCCCCGGCATTGTGGCGACGGATATGATGACTCAGGCATCGAATGAGGCCGATCTCAAGAACAATCGCATCCTCAATGCGCTGGCGGATCGCGTAGAGACGGTGACGCCCTGGTTTGTCGAGCACATCCTGAGCAATACGCAGAATGGCGCGGCCTTCCGCTGGCTGACGCAGGGCAAAATTCTCACGCGATTTTTCCGTGCGTTCGTGCTGCGTGAAAAGCGGCAGGTGTTTTAGATTCGCAAACGATATGCGCGTTTTGGGCACGATAGATCGTGCCCCGACGGGTCGTTTGCCGAGACAGCGCAGATTTAGCGAAAAACACCACAAATCGGGGCCGATCTTTAGGCATGTCTCCTCTATAATGAGAGTTTCCTCACTGACATCGTTTGAAAGCTGCCCTTTATGCTCACCGTTTCCGATGTTCTGACAAGCCCTCTGTTTCAAGAGGTGCGCGTGGTCGCCGGGCAGGAGGGCCTGTCTCATCGCGTGATGTGGGTGCATAACGCAGGCGTCCCTGATGCCGCCCAATGGCTCAATGGCGGCGAACTCGTGCTCACAACCTATATCAATCTGCCGCAGGATGACGCGGGCCAGCGCCAATATATCTTTGACATGGCAGCGCATGGCGTGGCCGCCCTGATGCTCACGGTGGGGCGTTATATCGATCATGCGCCCGAATGCATGATTGAGGCCGCCAATGAGTGCCAATTCCCCTTGATTGAGATTCCCTTCACCGCCCGCTTTGTCGATATTGCCAAGACGGTCAACGAGCAAATTTCGCAGGAGAATATGCATCTGGTGCAGCGGGCGCTCACGATCCAGAAGGAGCTGACGCAGCTCGTCCTGGAAGGCGGCAGCTTTCAGCAGTTAGCACAAAAATTGGTTGATTTTGTTGGTCACAGTATTAGCATTGAGAATGAGCGCTTTGAGGCCATTGCCACGCTGAATATCGCCGAAGTGGATGAGGCCCGCCGCTATACCCAGCAAAACGGGCGGACGGATCCGCGCCTAGTGGAGGCGCTGGAGACGCGAGGCTATCTGCCGCGCATCCGTGAGACGCTGCGTCCGGTGCATCTGCCGGAGATGCCCGATGTGGGGCTGGAGATGGAGCGCATCCTTGCGCCGATTGTGGTGCATGGCGGCCTATACGGGTATGTGTGGATCATTGGCGACACCCACAGCATCTCCGATCTCGATATGATGGCGATTGAGAGCGGTGCGACCATCGCGGCCCTCATCATCCTGTATCAGGAATCGCTGCAAAGCGCTGAGGCATCGCTCAAGGGCAGTCTGCTGTCACAGGTGATCCAGGGCGATCTCGAACGTGAGACGGTGCTCACCGATCAAGCGCTGCGCTACGGGGTCGATCTGCGCGGGCCGTGTGTGGTGCTGCTATCGGAATCGCAGGGCGGCATCACACAGAATCTGTCGCAGATGTACCGCACGCTCAACAACTTGATCGTGGCCGAACGCTGGCAGGTCATCGTGGGGCAGTTTGCTGGCGAGATTGTGATATTGGCCCAGAACAGCCCTGACGTGCCGCTGATAGCTCAACGCATTCTGGAACGTCTGACGCCGCATCCGCGTGCCGATTTCAATCTTCGCCTTGCCATCAGCAGCGTGGTGCAGGGCGTCAGGCACATCAAACGCGCCTACCAGCAGTGCCATGATGCGCTGTTCATCACGCGGCGGCTGCATCACGACATGCATATTGTGCGCTTTGATGACCTGGGCTATCTGCATACACTGTTTCAGGCGGGGGCGGCGGGATTGGTGGGCAATGCCTTTGTGCCGCTGCTGCATCGTCTGCTCGATGAGCGACAGGCGGATTTATTTCACACGCTGGAAGCCTATCTCGACAGCGGCGGCAATGGGGTCGCCACTGCCGAGGCGCTGCACATCCATCGCAGCACGCTCAATTATCGCCTGACGCGGATTGAGCAGGTGTGTGCTGTGGAATTGCAAAACCCGGTGGTGCGGATGGATTTGCAAGTGGCGCTCAAGCTGCTGCGCCTGTTTGAGGATGTCGATTGATGACCAATCGTGAAGATATGATGAAGATCACCCTAATGACGTGTACATAGGCACTTTACCCAACGATGAGCGTTGAGGAATCGTAGGGTAGCCATCTTGACACAATAGGCTGATTCTGGTGTATAGTAGTCATATCACAAAGATTCTCTGCCGATTGTTGAGCGACAGGTTTGATGAGATGTTCCATAATAAACGCAAGACATATCCAGGTCGCAAAGTCGTTCAGGCCCTGCAGGTTGGCCTTGTCATTGCTGTCGGGCTTCTGGGCCTGGGTGCGCTTGACAATGCTTTCCGTCAGCCCAAGTCAGCCCCCGTTCAGCCCGAAGTTGTCATCATCCGCGATAATTCCTACAGCTATAACGCTGAGCCTCAGTCGGTCCCCAGCTACAGCGCGATGGATTATTTCCAGATGGCGTATAACTCTCAGGTCAGCGGTGATTACAGCACAGCAGCGGATTACTACAGCCGCTCGCTGGAACTTGATGCTTCGAACACAGCCTCATGGCTGAATCGCGGCGTTGCCTATGAGCAGATGATCGGCGGCGTGGCGGGCAAAGATGATTTCTGGCAGTATCTCCAGCGTAATACCACTCACCAATATATGATGGAACTCGCCAAGAACCAGACGACAACGTTGGAAATGGCCGAAGGCCGCATGTATATTCTCACCTTCCAGGCCAAAGCCGGCGATATCGTCAACATGTCAGCCAACAGCATTGTGACAGGTCAGCCGGGTGAACCGGGCGTGGCCGATCCGCTGCTTGTGATGCTCGACTCGTATCAGAACCCGGTGATCGCAGATGATGACACCCTGCGTTCCGATGGTTCCCTCATCAACATGGACTCGCACATCGATAATTACATGGTCATGCGTGATGGCACATACACCATCGTTCTGAGCCATGCAGGTGGCGGTTCCTACGGCATGATCAACATGTCCCTGAGCGTGCGTTAACTTCAAATCGTAAAAACCAGAAAACAACAGCGCCCCTCACACGAGGGGCGCTGCTGTTTTAGGACGTGATATTACCCCTCCACCCGCGCCTGCAAAATCTCCTGAATCAACACCTCTAAATCCATCATGCGCCCCTCAGACTGTGCTGCTTCGTTCTGAGCGGTATCGAGATGCTGTGCGATCTCGATCAGCAGGGGGGCAGAGCGCGAGCGCAGTTCATTGTCTGCCGCCTCATGCGCCAGCGCACCCGCCAGCCAGTGAGCCGCATTGGCATAATAGCCTAATGTCACGGCCAGCCGCGCCGCGCTGTAGATAGCGAAGACAACGATCCGCATCATACGGGCGTTATAAGCCAGCATCAGCGCCCGTGTATAGAAGGTGTAGCAGTCGAGATATTCGCCCGTGTCATGCATTACATAGCTGATGAGCACCATGCCATAGCCCAGGGCGGCTATATCGCCCGTCTCGTGATTGATATCGAGGGCTTGCAGCGTGAGGGTTTTGGCCTGTTCATAATCCTGCATCTTGTAAGCCACATCGCCCATCTCGCGCATGGCAAACGCTTCGCCCCAGCGGTTGTTATTGCGCTGCGCCACCTGCATACTGGCATCGAACAGCCGCATCGCCTCTGGATAATTGCCCCGCAGCCGCGCCACATCCGCCAGACCGTTGAGTGCCCGTGTGATGCCGTTGTCATAGCTGGCATCCTCGGCGATGGCAAGCGCTTTCTGCCAGTAGGGGGTCATCACGTCGTAATGGCCCTGGGTACGCTCGACCAGTGCCAGCCCGCCCAATGCTGAGACGTGCTGCGGGATGGCGTTCAAACGCTCGGCCAGCGCCAGACACTGCGCCCAATACTGTCCGGCATCGGCATAGTCGCCGCGTCGATAGGCGGTATAGCCCAGGCCATCCAGCGCCTTACAGATGCCCATCTCATCATTCAAGCGCCGTGCCAGGGTGTCACTGCGATCAAAATATTGATGCGCGATATCGAGTTCGCCCATCCGCAGCACAGCATCGGCCATGCCCCAGAGCACCCCAGCAAAGCGCGAGGTATCACACTCTTCAGGGAAATGCTGCTCGGCCAGATCAATCGCACGGCTGAGGACAACACGCGCCTGTTTGAACGTATTGAGCTGGATCGCCTGCATTCCGGCAATGACGCACGAGGCATATTCTTTCTGCCAGTTTTGCCCCTCACGCCAATGGTGCGAGAGTGTGAGCGCCCAGCCCGGATCATCCCCATAGATCGATTCGAGCGCCTGTGCCACCTCGACATGCACCGTGCGGCGCTCCGGCGGCGACAGTCGCGCCATCAGGCCCTCGCGCAGTTTGTCATGGGCGAAGCGCCATTTGCCCTCCCGAATTTCGATGATGGAGGCGGTTTCACAGATATACAACCACTGATCAAAATCAACTTCTGTGGCAAAGCGCAGCAGCAGCGGGATATCCAACTCGCGCCCGGCCACCGCTGCGTACTTGAGCAGATTGATCGATTGCAGCGGGACACGCGCCAGACGCCGCTGCACGACGGCCTGCACACCGCCCGCCAGCACCTGCTGTGGCAGTGTCATATTGCCGATCAAATTCATGTCGCCTGCATCTTCAGCCAGCGTGCGAACCACCTCCACGATGAAGAAGACGTTGCCCTCCGTCTCACGCTCAAGGAGTTCCAGTACGGCGGAACGACGGCCAACCTCTTTTCCAAGCATCGAGGTGGTCAGTTCAGCAATCTCCTGCGTGGTCAGACGACCCAGCTTGATATGATGCGTACCGGGCAGATCATCGAGCAGGAGCGGAGCCTCTTCATCGCGGTAGCTGCCGACGACCATAAACGGAAATGATCCCGCAATCTGGATCAGGCGCGTGATGACGCGCAGACTTTCGATGGCCCAATGCAAATCTTCCAGCAGCACCAGCACGGGTTGGCGCTGCTGACGGAACATCGTCTCAATCGCATTGATGAGGCGAACTTGTTCCGGCATCGGATCGAGTGGGGCGATATCCGCGATGTCGCGTTGAAGCAAGGAGCCAATATCGGGAATGATGACCTTGAGGACTCCGGCTTCGGTATCTGTCAGTTCGGCTTGCAGGACAAACCGCCGCAGCGGGCCGCGCCATGCCTGATACGGCGCTCCGCCTTCACTGATGGCCTGACCGCGCAGCACAAGCACGCCGTTGACGAGGGCCTGCGTGCGCAGTTCTTCCAGCAGGCGGCTCTTGCCAACGCCAGATTCGCCGCCCACGAGCCACACACTGCCGCGTCCTTCCACCGTTTCCGCCAGCGCTGTGTTGAGACGTGCCAGTTCATCAGCCCGCCCCACAAAGCGTGCCGCCTGGAGAAAACTGTCCTGGCTAAGACGTGGCAAACCTAACTGACTGGTTGTGTACAGCGATAAGGCGAGGCGCTCATCGGGATTGCTGTGAAGCAGACGATGCAGCAGGGCGGTCAGACGTTCGCTGACATCGAGGCTGTCAATATCGGGTTTCATGGTCAAAATCTGCTCAATCAGCAGATTGATGTCCTGGGTGTTGAAGGGATGATGGCCCGCAAACATCTCAAACCCGATCAACCCCGCCGCATACAGATCAGACGCCTTTGATGCGCTCACGCCTTGCAGCAGTTCCGGAGCCATATACGCCAGCGTCCCCGACACCTCCTGATTGGGGGCACGTGGGTCTTGTACCGTCGCCAGGCCAAAATCGAGCAGGCGTACCTGCCCGCCCACGACGAGAATATTATCGGGCTTCAAATCACGATGGACGATGCCATGCTGATGGAGATAGGCCAGGGCTTCGAGAATCTGCCACAGGTAATCTTCACGCACGGCCTGTGGGTGTTTCGCGGCTGATTGAAGTACAGTCAGGGGCTGCTCAAGCAGTTCCATCGTGTAGTAGGGCTGTTGATTGGTATCGAACCCATAATCCAGCACGCTGATAATATTGGGATGGCGCAGTGAGGCCAGCAATTTAAATTCATTCGCCAGGGCCAGGCGGAAGTCTTCGGCGGTGGCGTCTGAGAGAAGATTCTCGCGTACAAAGACACGCTTGAGAGCGATGGTATCGCCCGTCAAGCGGTCATAGGCGCGGAAGACCTCTCCCATACCGCCTGCCCCGATGCGATCTAGAACCTGATAACGACTGCCAATCTGTTCTGCTGTTTGCATCGGCTTCACTCATCTTAAATCTACCCAATGAGTATTATAGTGCGTATTAAAGCAGGAGGATACAACAAGCTTGTGAGACAAAAAGCAATGGGTTCTGTTAATTTTATACACCACTCATTTTGAGAGACCATAGGTCGATAATCGCCTATGGCAAATGTCTTGTCCAACGTTCTCTAAAGCAGCTTCTATGCAAATTTTTAGAGGCGTTATAACATTGGATCATGACCGACTGTCTCTGTA
Organism: Anaerolineae bacterium; assembly: GCA_034436915.1. Lineage (GTDB taxonomy): Bacteria > Chloroflexota > Anaerolineae > Aggregatilineales > Phototrophicaceae > JALHOR01. Next base: position 773 of record DAOTUR010000009.1, on the reverse strand, counting down.
CAACATGTAACGTTTTCCTCATAATCTCTTGAGGATCGCCCTGAATTCGTGCTATGATATATTGGAACGGGGTTTGATGGGTGGAATGTCATGAGTCAGATTGTAAAATTCCTGGTGTTGGGCTTACCCCATACCGGCAAATCAACCTTCATCCAAACCATCAGTCCCCAGGTCAAATGGCAGGATGATGATGCTAATAGCTGGTTGCATGGTCTTGTGCCTGTTGAAGAGAATTTGAAAGTCCATTTTATGGAGCCACCGTCTCTGCCGGACTTTGACTTCTTGTGGATGCAGGAGTTGATCGCCGATGCGGATGTTGATGGCTTCATCATTATGATGGACAGCACCGATACTGAGCGATTTGGTCAGGTGGTGTATATCCTGCAAACCGTCATGTCGTATCACCCCTCGCTGCCAATGGTACTCGTCACCAATTTTCAGGATCAGCCCAATGCGTGGTCGGCCCATGATGTGCGTCTGGGATTGGGACTGCCGGAAGAACTCCCCGTGATGAACTGCGTGGCGACCCAGGTGCGCCTCGTCAAACAACCTGTGCTTGAACTGCTGTATCGGGTGATGCAGGCGGCGCAGTAAAGTTTTATGTCGGTTCATGATTAACTGGACTTTGGCTCTTTGACAAATGCTCTTTGAGCCTGCCATACTCATAGGAGAGTTAAGCAGCACTCAATGACTTGGCTCGATCAGCGGAAATGGAATTGGCCCTGAGACATCGTACATCTGAGCTAAAAGACTCTCAAAACCTATCAGCCTTT
>DAOTUR010000008.1:0-2436 GCA_034436915.1 Anaerolineae bacterium | reverse complement strand
AGATAATCACGGACGATGATCTAAAAATGGTTTGTTCGTATTGCACCTCTCTGAATGGGAAGTGCTATTTCTTTGGAAAAGCCTTAGCGGCATCGGGCAGCGGCAAATCGTCTCTGGTGGCAGCGGGCTTGATCCCACGCCTGAAAGCGAATGCGATTTCTAATGGCGAGACGGGCAGCAAGGATTGGCGCTTTGTGCGTTTCACGCCTGGACAGTCACACAGTCCGCTGGCGGCCCTCTTTGAGGCCTTGTGCGAGGCTTTCCCTGAACACAGCGTGTCGCCATTCATGATTGCGCAGGAAAAACGAGCGTTTGTCGACAGCCTGACGGCTGACCCGAAGACGCTGGTTGATATTTGCGAGGCGCTGCTGAAAGAGGCCAAAGCGCCCCCCCACGCAGAGATTGTCCTTTACGTCGATCAATTTGAAGAACTGTTTACGCTGGTGTCGAAAGAGGAGCAGGGGCGCTTTATCGCCCTGCTCGATGTGATCCCCACAGCGCGACGGCTGCGCGGCATTGTGACGATGCGCTCCGATTTTTACGCCAACTGTATTGAGTTACCGAATTTGGCCGAGCTTCTCAAAACAGCGACCTATCCATTGGCCGCGCCAACTGCTGGCGCGTTGGTGGAAATGATTAAACGCCCCGCCGAGCGGGCAGGGGTGAGATGGGATGAAGGGCTGCCTGAACGGATTCAAGCGGAGACGGGGACGGAAGCGGGATCATTGGCGCTGATGGCGTATGCGTTGGATGAGTTGTATATCGTGTCACACACAGATAAGCGGCTGACGACAGAGGCATGTGAGGCGATCGAAGGGGTTGAAGGGGCGATTGGCAAACGGGCGGAGACAACGTTTACACGGTTGACCCTGGCCGATAAGGATCGCTTACTCCAGCGCGTATTCCGTCAATTGGTGGAGGTCGATGAGTGGGGGACAGCGACGCGGCAGCGCAGCCCGATCAGCCGCTTTGACGCGGAATGTCTGACATTGGTATATGCCTTCACGGATGCGCGTCTGCTGGTGATGGATGAAATCGAAGTGGAAGTTGCTCATGAAGCACTGTTTCGCAGTTGGGGACGGTTGAAAGACTGGATCGCTGAGGCGCAAGAGGATTTAATCCTGCTGCGCCAAGTGCGGAATGCGGCGCATGATTGGCAGACGAAAGAGCGGCGAGATTATCTGTTGTGGCCGCAGGAACGATTGACGCTAGTCGAGGCGATGCAGCAGCGGTTGAACCCCGACTTCAATGACGTGGAAAAGGCGTTTATCGAACATGAGCAGACACGTGGCGTGACGCTTGCGCGGCCTAATTTTCCGCACTAACTTGAAATGCACCCGGTTTCGATGATACCCTGAGTTCAAATTATCGTCACAGGTGCGTAGGATGTCAGTATCCAGATCTGCGTAGGAAGATAGTAAACAGGACAATTGGCGGCTCGTTGCACGTTTGTTAAACATACCCCTTCAAGCAGAGCGCGGGTGTGCTGGATGCGGGACAGGCGATTGTGTTGACACTGGCCGCCTCACGCAAGACAATAGATGTGCTGACCCAACCAAAAACCAGAAAGGCCAACAATGCACCGCGAATATCATAAGTGGTACAGCCCATCATTACAGCGGGATATGGAACTGCTCGTTTATGGGCATGGCGGTGCGCGAGTCCTGGTGTTCCCCACCTCCAAAGGCCGCTTTTACGAATGGCCTGATCGCGGCATGATGAATGTCGTGGGCGACTCCATCGAGCGCGGGCATATGCAAATGTACTTTGTGGACAGCGTTGATGCAGAGAGCTGGTACAACTGGCGTGCTCACCCCGGCTACCGGGCGTGGCGGCATCATCAATACTGTGAATATCTCAAGAATGAGGTGCTGGCGCTGGCGTGGTCGAAGAATCAAACGCCATATGTGATTGCGCTCGGCGCAAGCTTTGGAGCGTTCCATGCGATGAGCTTTGGCCTGAAATATCCTGAGATCGTGGGGCGTATTCTGGCCTTCAGCGGCTTCTTCGATATTCGCCGCTTCACCGAAGGCTATACCGATGATATGGTCTACAGCTACAACCCGATGCAGTTCATCCCCGGCGAGCATGATTATTTCCGCCTCGAAGCCCTGCGCCGCACCGATATCATCATGGCGGTAGGGCGCGATGATCGCCTCGTCGAGCATTCACGCCATCTCTCGGCGCTACTGTGGAGCAAGGGCATCGGCAACGCCTTGCGCGAATGGGACGGCTGGTCGCATGATTGGCCGTACTGGGAGCAGATGCTGGCAAAATACATCAGTGGACACGACTGATAACCCCTCCCACATTGTGGCTATACATTACCCACAAATAGGAGAGATAAAAAACGGGAGTAAACTGATAAACAGAGACCAGAAGGAGCTGACGATGACGGCCACACTTCCCGATGCCCGCTTATATGCCCGCTTAGAG
>DAOTUR010000007.1:0-5205 GCA_034436915.1 Anaerolineae bacterium | reverse complement strand
CTCTAAGCGGGCATATAAGCGGGCATCGGGAAGTGTGGCCGTCATCGTCAGCTCCTTCTGGTCTCTGTTTATCAGTTTACTCCCGTTTTTTATCTCTCCTATTTGTGGGTAATGTATAGGCCTTTAGGCAGGGGGGTATAAGGCGTAAGGGTTGCGCTTTTCCGGTGATTTGTTAAATTCTTGTCAGCCCCTTAACAGGACTGAGAGCGATTGTGTGGGAAAGTCTTCCCGCACGTAAAATCAGGAAAGCATACAAGGTGCGTCTTGGTGGAAGATGGCATAAAGGCCCGCCACCGATAAGACAAAACACTCAACAGGCGGGACGCGCCCGTGTCGCACAACGTAGGGTGCAGTCAGGCCCATGCGTGCGGCAGAAGCCTCCGCCTTTAGGCGTGGGGAGCGCTCACTTAAAAATCATCCGCGTCAGACAGCCACGAGACCTTACGATAAGCGCGTTCTACGGGGAGTGTGCCGAGGCCCGCAAGATCAATCATATCGGTGAGGGTATTGTAAACCTGCGCGATCCATTCCCTTCCTATCCATCCATAATGTGTGATATGCGCCTCAGTCTGAGCCACAATCAGATAATGCTGTACGGATGGCATCGCTGTGTAGACCTGATATTTACCGATGCGGTCAAATCGCTGAGTAGATTTGGAAAGAATCTCAACGACGAGCAGCGGATTGAGCAGAATTAGCTGACCATCAGATCGCTTTTCAAACTGCTGCTTTCCACATACCACAGAGACATCAGGATAGAGATACGATTCTCCTGGCAGTCCCACTCGCTGATCGTTGCTGTGGACTCGACATGATGGACGGGCTTCCAGCAGAATATTGAACCATGTGCTGAGATTACCTTCTATGAGCGAATGATCCGGCGTGCCTCCGGTCATGGCATAGATCGAGCCATGATCGTATTCGAGGCGCAGATCGCCGCTCTCTAATGACATGGCAAAATATTCTTCAGGTGTGTGCTGCGGTGAATTGGGCTGCGCGACCATGTTGACTCCCTGGGCCTGTGAGCGGCGCAAATGTTTCGCTGCTCTTTCATTTTAACAGAAAGCAGGCATTCTAGATCATCGCACGTATGCCCACCTCCGATGACAGGGTAACATTTATGCCCTACAGCCTCGCAAACACGTCTTTCAGCGCCCCGTACAGTCCCTGGTAAATCGCATACGGCGCATCATAGGCGTTGTGCTGCGCCGATGGAGTGATCGTCTGCGTTGTCTGGATGGTAGCGCGGCACGCACTCGGCACATCGGGGTAGACACCTGCCCCCACCGCTGCCAGCAGCGCCGCACCATAGGCTGCGCCCTCCGTTGTGTTGATACTCACGAGTGGCGCACCCAGGATATCGGCAATGATCTGCTGCCAGATCGGGCTTTTCGCGCCGCCGCCGCTGATTCGCACCTCATATGTTTCCGGCAAACCTGCCTGGGCGATCAGTGAAAACGAGTCCTTCAATCCATAAGCCACGCCTTCCAGCACCGCACGAGTCATATGGGCGCGGGTGTGGCGCGTCGTCAGGCCGATGAAAGCGCCGCGTGCCTGCGGATCAGGATGGGGAGTGCGCTCACCCGTGAGATACGGCAGAAAGAAAAGGCCCTCGCAGCCTGCCTCGATCTGGTCGACTTCTTCGATCAGCGCATCAAACGACATATGCGGCTGAACATTGTCCCGATACCACTGCAAGCTGCCCGCCGCGCTCAACATCACGCCCATAAAATGCCATTGGCCCGGAACAGCATGACAGAAGGCATGAAGACGGCCCTGCGGCTCATAGGCATAATGATCCAGCGGCGCAAACACCACGCCCGATGTCCCCACCGCCAGACTGATGATGTGCGGCTCAACTGCGCCGACACCCACCGCCCCTGCTGCCTGATCGCCGCCGCCGCCCACAACAGGCGTACCAACCTTCAAACCTGTCTCCTGGGCGGCAGCCTCATGGATATGGCCTGTGATCTCGGAGCCTTCCGCCAAGCGCGGCAACCACGAGTGGGGAATCTCCAGCGCATTGACAACCTCATCGCTCCAACGGCGCTCGGCCACATTGAGCAGCGATGTCCCCGCTGCATCGCTCACATCCATCACGTAATCGCCCGTGAGTTTGTAGCGGATATAATCTTTGGGCAGCAGGATATGGGCCGCACGCGCATAAATATCGGGTTCATTATCGCGCACCCAGAGGATTTTGGGGGCAGTGAAGCCCGTGAGTGCCCGATTGCCTGTGAGCTGAATCAGCCGTTCGAAGCCAATTTTTTGCGTGATCGCATCGCATTGGGCTTGGGTGCGGCCATCGTTCCACAGGATCGCGGGCCGCAGCACCTCGCCCGATGCATCTTGCAGCACAAGGCCATGCATCTGGCCGGAGAAGCCCACTGCCGCAACCTCATCGCCCATGATGTGCGCCTCTTGCAGTACGGCGCGAATGGATGCGGCCATGCCACGCCACCAATCAGCGGGATTCTGCTCACTCCACAGCGGGCGCGGCTGGCTGATGGGCTGTGGTGAGCTATGAGTGGCGATGACGCGGCCTGTCTCATCCATGAGGAGGGCCTTTGCGCCTGTCGTGCTGATATCCAAACCCAGAAGGTACGCCATAAATCAAAATCCTCGTCTAAAAATTCGTTGTGATAAATAGGATCATACCGCATCGGAGCCAATTTGTAAGCGCTTGCAAAGCTGTATTTGAGGCTCAATTCTGCATGGCCTGATTTTCACCCCACACGCAATAAATGAAGGGATTTTATGTCTGCATCTCGTTATCGTGTTAGCCCTGTGCCGTATGCCCGTCCTTCCGTAGAATGAGCACCTATGATTGACGCCCTGTCTCGCTTAACGGAGCCGCCGCATGTCCTTTTTTCAACGTCATCCCTGGTGGGCCGTCATCCCTTTGATTCTCATTGCGATGGCGCTTGGTTCGCCGCGCCTGGATAGTGAGGGCCTGTGGTATGACGAGATGTGGTCGGTCTATGTCGCGGGCGGCCCTCATTTTGATGGCCCGCTCTCGCCGCAGGGCATTTTACAGCGTGTGCTGTGGCAAGATTCGACCCAGGGCTATGGCTATCCGCTGATGTTGGGCGGATGGGGGGCGGTGGCGGGCTGGAGCGAATACAGCATTCGCGTGATTGCCATGTTTGGCGGCCTGCTGGCTATCGCCATGACCTACCGTGTGGGACATGATGTCTTCCTATGGAGCAGGCGGCGCAGAGCGGCACATCCCTCAAATTCACCGGGCGGATGGCGTGCGCGACCTGAGCACGTTGGATGCCTGGCCGCTATGATTTTGAGTGTCTCGGCCTTCTTTGTGTGGTATCTGCACGAGGGGCGCGTTTACGCTATCGTCGTCTTTCTGGGGCTGGTGGTGATGTGGAGCTACCTGCGCCTGTGGACGGTGCGAAAGGCCAGCATTGCTCTCATGGCGCTCTTCGTATTCAGCGCGGCCAGCCTGCTCTATACCAATTATTTCGCCGTTGTCCTGCTGATTGGTATGGGGGGATATCATATCCTGATCAATCCCTTTACATCCGCGCTGCAACCTCCTGCCTCGCTTACAGCAAAAAGCACGATCCGCGCCATGTGGTGGCGGCTCGTGTTCCTGGGGACGTGTGCGGTGATCCTCTGCCTGCCCACGCTGTACGGCATCCTGGGCGGCGTGACGATGGTATCGGGCTGGAACGCAGAACGCAGTCGTGCGCTCTCGCTGCCGGAGTTGGGGCGCGTACTGGCGCATTTTGCGGGCCATGAGGCGTTTTTGCTGCTGGCTGTGCTGCTGATTGTGGGCTTTGTGTGGGGCTGGCGGCAGCGCGGCTCCCTGCGTGCGCTGCTGCTCATGCTGCTGCTGGCATTGGGGGCAACCTTTCTCATTCAGTGGCGTCTCCAATTGATCGATTTTACCAAAGTGCGTTATGTCATCGTGCTATGGGGGCTGATCGCGGTCTGGATCGCCGTAGGCCTGATGGGTGTCGGGGAATTTGTCGGCCAATGGCTTGCAACGCAGACGCCTCGTCGCCATGCTGCCCGTCCTGCGTGGCTCATCGTGGCCGTCATCGCCCTCATCTGGTTTTTGGGCGGACTCAACGCCAATCTTGACCCCTTTTTTATGACGGATAAAGGGTCTCCCGGTGATATCCCGCGCTGGCGCACCATCATCAATCAGGTGCAGCCCAACGTACTGCCGCAGGATGTCTATGCCCATTATTCCGGCCCACGCGCCCGCGATGATGATATGAGCTTCTGGTTCACGATGAAGGATTTGCCCATCCCCTCATTCATCACCATCAGCGCCTTTGACGCGGCCAATGAAGAGTGGGTGTGGTCACAGGTTGAGCGGGCATGGCGCGTGTGGTACAGCCAGGATGTGCGTCAGCCAATCACGGACGATCATACAAAATTCATCGCCCGCCTGAGTGAGATGGGCTATGTCCCCTGCCTGACCCCCTATGAAGACTCCGTGATGCAGATCGATCTGTATGTCGATTCAGCCGTCTTTTGTCCGGGTGGGGAGCCGCTGGTACGCTTTGGCGAGGACGTTACGCTGACAGGCTGGCAGGAGCCGCCCGCCGCTGTCATGCCGCAAGATACGCTGATTGTGCCGATGGGCTGGACGATTGCGCCCACTGTCAAGGCCGATGCCTATTCGATTGGCCTGTATCTCATGCCGAACGAGAGCACCGTTGCAGCACAAGCGGATACAGGCTTGCCCGATGCCGCCTTTGGCGCGGCGCGGGTTGAGATACCGCTGACCGATGTCAAGCCGGGTGATTATGGCCTGTATATGGCGATCTATGAGTGGAATGGGCCAAATGCGCTGCCTGCTGCGAATCTCCGCACGGGTGAGACCAGCCCGCGCTTGATTCGCATGGGGACAATCACGGTGAGGGGCGGTTAACCGCGAGCGAAGCCACCAAAGGTAAGGCACGAAGAAAAGCGTAAGGAATTTGTAGACAATATCTTCGCCATGAGAAAAAATCTCTGGTAGGGGCGCGATGCATCGCGCCCGTGATGTGTAGGGAATTTAGCATCAGGGCAGGATGCATCCTGCCCCACAACCTCACGATCCATATGGATAGCTGAATATATAACCAATGGTGCAAGTCTCGATTTTGCGATCATTTTGCCTCACAAAATCAAATTCTGCGGCTCAGTTTTTGATGGCTAACGGTTCTTAGAGGGCCAAAGCGTCTTTGTAGGGGC
>DAOTUR010000006.1:0-6215 GCA_034436915.1 Anaerolineae bacterium | reverse complement strand
GCCAGAAACGTCATTTCGGGTTTCAAACAGGTCATATCGTCAAGGCGATTGTGCCGACAGGCAAGTATGCTGGAACACATGTCGGACGTGTTGCCTGCCGCGCCACAGGACGCTTTGATATTGTGACAGCGCTCGGCAAAGTCACTGTATCGCACAAACATCTCAAAACGCTTCACCACTCTGACGGCTACACTTACCAGAAAGGACAAGGCGCTATCCCTCCCCATGCCTAAAGGCAGGGTATCCCGCGCCGATTCGATGACCATGCTCAAGCGCCTCTATGACCATCTTACAGCCCTGGCGCGCCGCCATGCCCCCCATTTGCTCTCACAGCTCCCGCCGGATCAGCAGATCAAACCGCTTGCCAGCGGTCTGGCCCGTGAAGGCATTCTTGTGCTGGTCGGTCAGCCGCTCGGCCAGGAGCAAAGCGAAATCATGGCGAATATCAATGCATGGGTCGCCCTGTATGGCCGCCTGTATGAAATTCTGGCCGAAGATTTGTTCCCTCGCTATGTGCGCGTCCAGGCCGAATATATCGACAATCTTGTGCCACCTATCATTGTGCTGCAAGGCGAGGCCGATCATGTCATCCGCGTGATTGCGGGCTATATCATCCCGTATGTCGCAGTACGTCAGGGCGAACGTCTGATCTCTGACGCGGAATTGGATGGCGTGATGCGGCGTGTGCTGGAGGATTTGGAAGCGGGCGATCTCAAGCCTGCGGTGTATGAGCGCGTCAAGCGGGCGGGGGTGGCGGTGCTGCACGATCTTCTCAGAGCACATGTCAAGCAAATTGCGCTGACAGATTTCATCAAGCCGATCTTCCAGAATCTGCCGCCGACGGAGCTGCCGCGCTTCGAGCCGCCCAAGCCCGACGTGCCGCCCCCGCCGCCGAGCCTGCCGGAGACGCCGCCGCGCAAGATGGACACGCAGGTGATGTTCTCCTCCAAGATTCCGATCTTCTTCAAGAAGCCGGACAAGGCCGAGGATAAAGCGCCCAATCGTCCGCCTGTGCCGCCGCCCGGCAAGAAGCCGCGCTGAGGACTCTCTGAGCAGGGCCTTGCGAGAAAAGGGACGCCATCGCGCCTCTTTTCTCGTATTTGCCAACTGCATCTTGTATTCACCCCTGACTCTGATATAATTTACACCTTATTGGGTTCGTAACTCAGTGGTAGAGTACCCGCCTTTTAAGCGGAGTGCCGTGGGTTCGAATCCCACCGAACCCATACAATGCAGTTTTTCTTGAACAGGCGGCCTCTTGGCGGCCTGTTTTTGATTCCCTATCGGGAGTGCTTAAAATCTATGACACTTGAGTTTTGGCTGCTTTTCTCGTGAATCCTTCGCCTTCTTAACAGCATTACCCATTCCATACTCATCTGATCTTGATAACATGTTGTTCGTTATAAACTTTTCAAAGGATCGTGTTGATATGCACAAATGGATATTGGGGGCTGCCTTTCTCGCTGGCCTCACACTTTTGCCTGCAATGGCCCAAGAGACACCTATCACACAGTTGAGCACAGCCCCCGATCCGTCAGCCGTACAACTGACACTATTTGTTGAAGGATTGAATCGCCCGCTCTTTATCACCTCTGCGCCGGGCAGCGATGCTGTGTATATTTTGCAGCAAGGCGGCAAAATCATGCGTGTTGAGGCCGCCGGAGGAACGCCCACGCTGTTCCTCGATATCAGCAGCCTTGTGTCTGCGGAGGCCAATGGCAACGGCTATACGGAACGCGGGTTGTTGGGGATGGCCTTCCATCCCGATTTCGCCAGCAATGGCCTCTTCTTCGTGAATTACACCGACGCACGCGGCAACACGGTTATCGCCCGTTACACTGTCTCAGCCGCCGGTGCAACCAAAGCCGATCCCAACAGCGCCCAGAAAATTTTTACGCAGGAGCAGCCGTATGAGAATCACAACGGCGGCAATATGGCGTTTGGGCCGGATGGCGATCTCTACATTGCATTGGGCGATGGGGGATCAGCCAATGATCCTGAGAAGAACGGGCAGAATCTGCAAACGCTGCTCGGCAAGATTCTGCGGATCGATGTGAATGTCGACAAGGGCTACACCATCCCTCCCGATAATCCTTTCGTCAATGGCGATGGACTGCCTGAAATCTGGGCGTATGGCGTCCGCAACCCCTGGCGCTTCAGCTTTGATCGCGCCACAGGCGATCTCTATATTGGCGATGTCGGCCAGAATCGCCATGAAGAGGTCAATTTCCAGCCCGCCGATAGCAAGGGCGGCGAGAACTACGGCTGGAACGCCTATGAGGGCAAGCATCCGTTCCAGAGCGGTCAACTGAGCAGTGGCACACCTGTGGAGCCGATTGCGGAGTATTCACACTCAAATGAAAATGGCTGCTCGATCACAGGCGGCTATGTGTATCGTGGTTCAGCGATTTCGTCGCTGCAAGGTGCGTATCTCTACAGCGATTATTGCAGCGGGCGCATCTGGGCCGCCTACCGCGATACCAGCGGCACATGGCAAAACAATGTGTTCCTCGAAGCGGGCTTCCAGGTAAGTTCGTTTGGAGAGGATGCGAATGGGGAGCTGTTCGTGATCGATTACGTGGGGACGGTCTACCGCCTTATGCCCGCCTCATAGCCTGGCGAGGACGTATCCTATGGGTAGGTGTACAGGATAACATGGTCAGGATTTTCACGTCATTCCATAGGTTCTCAATGGGTCATAGAGCTTTTGTAGGGACGCGATATATCGCGCCCTGATAATTTGTAGGGGATTCAACGTGGGCAGGATGTATCCTGCCCCTACAAACCCACGATTCTCACGGATAGGTGAATGATTACTTTCACGTCATTCCATAGGTTCTCAATGGGTCATAGCGCTTTTGTAGGGGCGCGATATATCGCGTCCCTACGTCAATCCTACTTCAAATTGAAATAGGATCGACACAACCACGCCAATATGCACACCTACCATCCTATGACGGCCTACGCCCTACCTCCTGGCGGGCGCAGGCCGTACAATCATGTCTCACTTCCACAGAGAATGAGACCATCCATGACAGACCCCTCTCCCGCTCCCACATCGCGGCCCTCGCCCGTCCTCATGCTTTTTCTCGTCATCCCGCTGCTGGGCATTCTGGCCGCATTGGTGATGATTGTGCAGAATGAGCGCCAGCGCACGACAGCCGATGTGCTCGATCTGCCCGCCGAGATTGAACGGCAGGCCGCCGCGCTGATGAATTACACCGCTCCCGCCTTTCAGGTGAAGGATATCGATGGCAAATCCGTGAGCCTGGACGAGTATAAAGGCCGCATTGTCTTCCTCAATTTCTGGACGACAGATTGCCCGCCGTGCCAGCGCGAGATGCCCACCTTTGCCCAATTTGCCTCCGAGCAGGATGAGCAAGGCCCCGCTGTGCTGACCGTCAATATGGGCGATACGCCGCAGATGATCCAGGAATTTTTCACGCGCATTGGCGTAAAGGGGGTGCGTGTGGCGATGGATACCGATCTGGCGGTGGGCAACCGCTACAGCATCATTGCGCGGCCCGTGACCTATGTAATTGATGCTCAGGGCGTTATTCGGGCGATGAAGGCCGGAGAAATCACGATTGAGGATATGGACGGTTATGTCGCGCAGATCACGACCACGCCCAGGGTGAATTAGGCATTTTTGGGTTTAAGGACACGTGTAGGGGCGCAGCACGCTGCGCCCTTGATTTGGGCATCTGGCATGATTGGGCGCAGCACGCTGCGCCCCTACGATTGAATGTCATATTTGATGTTTGCTGCTTCGATTGCGAAAAAACATCCTGAAACGTGGTTGAGGTCATCACGCCCAAAATTCGCGTTATTCGTATTTTCCCGCTGCAATGTGCGCGTAGCGAATCGGCATGGGGAGGCGATATTTTGTCGTACAGGCCAGCACCAGCGCCAGCGCACTCTTGGTATCCATGCGATGCCCGGCAGAGATATAGACGGGCTTCACATTCGTGCGTGTCCGCAGCACCACGCCACGCGGTTGCCCAAAGATGGTCAGTACCGAATACGCGCCTTGCTCAACTCCCGGCATCGCATACTCGCCGAGCAGATGAGTTTTGCCACAGCCAATCGTGGGCTGCTGGAGCCACAATCCCATATGCGCCGCGATCCCCATCTGACGCGGATGAATACGCCCCATACCATCAAAGATCAAGACATCGGGATTGGTTTTCAACAGCGACCACGCTTGCAGCAGCACAGGCCCCTCACGGAAGGTTAGCAGGCCAGGAATGTAGGGATAATCGGTAGGGCGTTGGGCACGCACCGTTTCGATAATCTCAAGATCGGGGAATGTTGAGACGACAATCGCCGCCTGCGACACGGCTCGCCCGCCGACCTCTTTCACGCTCACATCCACGCCCGCCACCGTTCGCACCGTCCTCAGGTCAAGCGGCTCATCACGCAGCAGGCTGACGAGCTGCGTTTGCAGCGCTTTGGCCTCGGTAGGAGTGAGATTCCAACTGTGCAGCCCAGCAGGGATTTCCATCGGGATATCCTTCAGCATACAAATCAAAAGAGCACAGCAAATACGGTATATATCGGTATTTGCTGTCCTCTCAATGGGTTTAAGTCATCTTACAAATCGTTGATGATGCTGAACACCATCGGACGGCGGCCTGTCTCGTTATACAGCACCTTGCTGATGGCCTCTTCCAGGATGTATTGGCGGCGGCCATTGGCCTGGAAATTCGTCTTCATCGTGTCAGTCACCGTCTGCTTGACGGTTTGCAGCAGATCATCCGCTTCGCGCAGGAAGATAAATCCGCGCGAAATGAATTCAGGATCACGCAGCAAACGACCCGACTTCTTGTCAATGGTCACAGATACGAGGAAGAAGCCATCATGCGACAGCACCTCGCGGTCATGGATGACTGCGCGGCCAATCTCGCCCACACCGCTGCCATCAACGAAGACATAGCCGCCCGGCACGCGCTCACCCTTGCGGATGTGATGCCGATCCACTTCAATCACTGTGCCATTCTCGGACAGGATGACGTTGCTTTCCGGGATGCCCGCTTCCACAGCCAGCTTGCCATGACTGCGGAGATGCCGCGCTTCACCGTGTACAGGCATGATCCACTGCGGCTTAGTGAGATGGATCATCAGGCGCATTTCATCGCGGCTGGCATGACCAGACACATGTACGCTCTCCATCGGGTCATACACAACATTCGCCCCGCGCTCAATCAGGCGGTTGATCGTGCGGTAGACCGTCTCTTCGTTGCCCGGAATCGGGTGAGAGGAGAGGACAATCGTATCGCCCGGCAGCACTTCCAACTGACGATGGCGGCCTGTGGCGAGCTTGCTCAACACCGCCGACGGTTCGCCCTGGCTGCCCGTAATCATGAGCACGAGCTTGTGCGGTTCCACGCTGCTGATCTTGGTGGCGTCGATCATGGCCGATTCGGGTAGATTGAGGTAGCCCATCTCACGCGCCATCTTCACATACTCGCGCATGGTGTGGCCGTAAATCGAGACTTTGCGCCCCATACGCTGTGACACATTCGCCACCTGCTGAATGCGCGACATGAGGGAGGCAAATGTGGCGACCATGATGCGGCCCTTCGCCTCTTTGAAGACGCGCTCAAAGGCCGGTTCAATGATCGATTCGGAACCTGTCCAGCCCTCACGATCCGCATTGGTGCTGTCGGCCAGTAAAAGCCTGACGCCCTTTTGCCCATAGGTGGCAAGTTTGGCGTAATCCGGGCGGCGGCCATCCACAGGCGTGTTATCGAACTTGTAATCGCCTGTATGGACGATCCAGCCGAACGGCGTATCGAAGGCGAAGCCCACGCAGTCCGGGATGCTGTGGCACATGTGGAACGACTCCACATTGAACGGCCCGATTTGCATCCGTGTCCCGGCTTCAAACACCTTGATCGTCACATCGCGCACATTGGCATCAGTCAGCTTGTATTCGATCAAACCCGCCGTGAGCTTTGTTGCATATAGCGGGATACCCGCCGGAAGCGCCTTCACAACGTGATGCACCGCGCCGATATGATCTTCATGGCCGTGTGTGAAGAGGATGGCATGAATTTTGAGGTCTTTGCGTTCGATCAGGTATTTGAAATCGGGGATGATGTAATCGACACCGTGCATATCGTTCGAGGGAAACATGATGCCTGTATCAACAATGATGGCATCGTTCCCGTACTCAAACACAGTCATATTTTTGCCGATCTCGCCCACTCCAC
>DAOTUR010000005.1:0-2203 GCA_034436915.1 Anaerolineae bacterium | reverse complement strand
ATGTTGGCAGCGGTGTTTCCGTCGGGCGATCCGTCGGTGTGAGAGTAGGAATTACAACTTTCAGCACACCTCGATCACCGTTGAATCTCGCCCCACTCTCAGACGCCAGCACCCACCCTGTCGTTCCATCAAGCAGCAGCACCTGATACCATGATCGATCATCGCTGATGCCCATAATATCGAGCGCATTCCCGGAGGGCAGAATATTCAGGCGTGAGAAGCCCGACCCTGGTCCGCTGCGAATATCGAGATCACGTAGGGCTGTGACCCCAGGTGTTGCAGGGGTCGGAATTGAGACAGATGTTGTTGGGGTTGGTATCGGTGGATCCGGTTTAAGAGTTGGCGCGAGCGCAACGACAATCGTTGTGACAAGCGCTAAAATTGCCAAGACAGCTTGAAAGGCGGGATCTCTGAGGAGTTTTATTATAATATTGGTCTGTGAGGGTTTTTCCTCCATCGTTTTTACAATGAGAGCAGACGTTACATTGGGATTACGGGGTGCAGGTGGCACTTGTGAAGAACTCAACTGCTGCAATCCGCCAAGCAGTTTGGCGACCACATCCCCCTTTGGCCCATTGCTAAAATCCACATATTGAAGCTGTCCTAGCCACTCTGGTAGCTGCGTTCGGGCTTGCATCAGGACGGGAATAATCGGCTTGCCGAGTTCAACCGCTTTCGCCACCTCCCATTGGCACACCTCAGAGGCAATCGATTCGGGCGTAAGCGCATACACAAGCGCATCGTTGTTTTGAATGGCATCGAGAAGCTGCTGCTTCCAACCTTGCCCGACAAAGAGACGCTCATCAATCCAAACGTCATGATGGCTTGCGCGGAGATTGGCGACAATCCAATCTTCAACGATGACCTTATCAACATGGGCATAGCTGATGAAAATCCGCACTATGAAACGCCAGTTTAAGAGGAGATAAGTATGCTGTCTAAATTATAAGCGGACTACTTCCCTATCGCAACATATTTCAGCCATAGATAATATTTCGTTAAATTCGATAGATGTACGCTGGGCTTATTTCGTATCCTTTAACCTCTCACCCTACCCCCTCTCTATGATCCGTGCCATGATACAACCCATCACGAGCAGCACACAGGATCACACCCATGACGCAGACAACCAACGACGTGATCATTCTCGGCGGCGGCCCCGCCGGAATCGTGAGCGCCTATGAATTGCAAAAACGCGGCATCCCGTATCGCATCCTGGAGCAAAAAGACGGCCTGGGCGCGACATGGCGCGATCTCTACCCCACCCTGCGCCTGAACACCACCCGCTTCTATTCGCATCTGCCGGGCAAGCGCTTTCCTCTCAGCGCGGGGATTTTTCCCACAGGCAAAGAGTATTATCAGCACCTGATCGAGTTTGCCGCCGAGCATCACATCACGGCCCAATTCAACACCACTGTGTCGCACGTCTCGCAGCATGACGACGGATGGTGGCATGTCCAGACCGACCAGGGCGATATTCGCACTCCGGCGGTCATCGTCGCAACGGGCCTGCACAGCCGCCCGATCTGGCCCAAGATTCCCGGCCTCAACACCTTTGGCGGGACGCTACTGCACGCCCATGATTTCCGCGATCCGTCGCAGGTGGCGGGCCAGCGCGTGCTGGTCATCGGCAGCGGGCCAAGCGGCGTCGATATTGCGGTGGCGGCGGGCGAAGTGGCGCAGTCGGTGTCGATTGCCATTCGCAGCGGCATCACCATGTATCGGCGTTATCCGTATGGGCTGCCCGCGCACATGTGGCTGATGATCGCCTTGCAACTGCCCGCCCGCTGGTGCAGCAATTTTTACAAGCGCATGACAAAGGTCGAGCTGCCTGCCGCCGATGCCTACGGCCTGCACAAGCCGCCGCCCGGCACAGAGGCGGTCACGGCCTACCTGGGGCCAGAATTGATCGACGCTGTGAAAGCGGGCCACATCCATCCCCTGCCCGGCCCGATTCGCGTCTATCCACAGGGTGTGGAATTTGCGGATGGGCGCTGCCTGGAATTTGACGCCCTCATCTGCGCCACAGGCTACGAACCCGCCCTGCACAGCTATCTGGATGTGCCGCTGCAATATGATTCGCTCTTCTGGAAACCTCAGTCGGCGTGCGAATGGCAGATCGGCCCGAATGGACAGCGCGGTTTTCCCCTTTTGGATCGCATGCAGCATCCCAACGGGCGGCAGGTCGTCGGATATCCTGGCC
>DAOTUR010000004.1:0-5163 GCA_034436915.1 Anaerolineae bacterium | reverse complement strand
TAAGGCTTTAATCCGCTCATTTTGCGCTTGAATAATCGCTTTAAGCGCGATAATCTCCTCACGCAAATCCGAGATGATGTCGATGAGCTGTTCTTTATCCAGTTGTCTAAGTTGTTCACTTATTTTTTCACTCATGCTTAAACTATACCCTATATCCTGCCTTTTACGCTACATTGGGGGGGGCTGAGTAGTTACAATCGGCAACACGCAGTTCAGTCAATTGATCTTTAGACCGTAAGCGTGCCAGAGCGAGATTTGGATCTTCACGGGTAATGATAACCAGATGTATCTGGGGTGTTAGGTGTTCAAGCACAAAAGTAAGGGCTAAGATAAGTCAAAAAGCGTTTAATGTCACTATCGGCTTCATCTAGGGATAGCCAACCAACGGGTCGCCCGATTTTCTCAACCCATTCAGCCGTCAGTGTAGTTTTTCCAAAACCAGCTGGTGCTGAGATAAGGGTCAATTTTCGATACAAACCCTCATTAAGTTGTTTGATTAGGTGAGGGCGCAAGACAACTTTAGGTCGAGGGGGCGGAACATATAGTTTAGTGGCTAAGATTGGTATTGGTATGAAACAATTATAACCTAGGGTACCCCAAACAGGAACAGTTGATAATGCCCTGCACACTCCCGCGCTCTATCTTAATAGCTATCCGTAAAATGTTTGGAGTGCCAACCAGAACCCAATAGGCGTGGCTCTGTCCCAAGCGTATCGAACGCTTAGTTTTCCCCACGCCTGTGGGGGTGTTCCGCCTGCATCGGGGGGGAGCGGAAGCTAGTCCAGCTTTAGCCCGTCGTTAGCTGATGATGTCGCGTTCAAATTCAGCAAGTGCGGCAAAGATATGAAAGGTCAATTTGCCATTTGCGCTAGTTGTATCAATCTGATCATTAGCGGTTCCCTTTTTCTAAAGGGTGGGTTTCAAGACGAAGACCCGCCTTCTCATTTGGACTGCGCGAAAAACCAGTCAATCCGAGTCAACCAGTCAGACCGATCAGGGAGGCTGGCTGGTCAACTGGTTTGACCACTTTGACGGCTTGTTTGGAGGTATATTTTCGATGGATGATTTTACACTTGAGCGGTTGCTACCGTACCGAATTCATCTGCGACTGCAATACAGCGATCATCGGGCGACCAGGCAATGCCCGCAATGGGATCTTTGAACACGGCACTCGTCAGCAACATAGCTTTTTTCTTCTCCACGCGCCAGATTGCGAGCATTCCATCTTTGCCGCCGGAAGCCAGCAGTATTCCCTGCCGTTGAAATTTCAGGTGTTTGATCAGGTGTTGATGCCCCTCTAGCATCACCGGTTTTGTCCCGGCAGGGCCTTTGCCTGAACAGTCCCAAATAATCACCTTTGTACCGCCGCCAGTTGCCAGATAACGGCTGTTAAAACTCCACGCCAGTTCCAGCACCTTGGTTTCGTAGCCCCACATTTGCAGGTCTTGCCCGGTGCCGGTCATCCAGAAATGCACCGTCGAGTCCTGATCGCCGGTGGCGATATATTTCCCATCGGGACTCCAGTCCAACGTCAGCGTTGACCCCTGCCACTCAAAGCGTTGCAGCGGTTCAAGTTGTGTGGGATCGTACAGCACGACACCGTTATAAGCGGAGATAGCGAATTGTTGACCATCAGGTCGCCACTTGATGTCCGTTATCGTGCTGTTGGCATCGGAATATTCGCGGATGAGTTCGCCACCGGCATTCCACAGGCGCAGTTTACGTCCGGCAGCCGAGACGAGCCAATTGCCCTTTGGACTGAAAGCGACCCGCTCGACCCAACTACCGCCGCCAGGCATTTCGCCGCACTGTTTCCCGGTAACGGTGTTCCACAGCCGCACCTTGCCGTCCTGACCGACGCTGGCGAGCAAGTCCCCATCCTTGTGCCACGAGATCGCCATTGTGTCGAGTATGTGACCAGGCAGCCGGTGGCGGACGGCACCATCTGCACCATTGAACAGCGTAATCGGCCCCGATACGCCTGCTGCTGCCAGGATCGCGCCATCTGGCGACCACGCCAACTGAATGGCGTGATCATCGATGTTCGCGCGCCAGAGCATCTTGAGCGTCTCCTGCGGTGGTTTGTGCTTGTCCTTGCGTTGCATCATGACGCGAGACATGCTCGGAAACCTCCCTCAAGCGCTGCTCGATCCAGGTTTCGCCCAATGAAGATCATCTTGTTGTGACGTAGCTCACTGCCCCAGGGACGATCCGGGCGACCATCAAACAGCATATGCACACCCTGAAACACGAACCGCTCATTCCAGCCGCGCACGCTTAATACGCCTTTCATACGAAAGATGTCCTGCCCGTGAACACGCAGCAGTTGGCTCAACCAGCCGTTGAGCTTTTCCAGGTTGAGATCGCCAGGGAGAGTGATGCCCACCGATGTAACTGCTTCGTCGTGCTCGTGGTCGGGTTTGTACTCGCGGGTTTCCAGTGGGTCGAGCACGGCATCTGTGCTGCACAGGTGCGCGTCGAATTCGTCGGGATGATGCTCGGTGAACAGCAGGTAGTATCCTGTTTGCTCGATCACGATCTTGAAGACGGTTTCTCCGCTTTCGTGCAAGAGGAGTTGATTGTGCTGTTCTTTACCGGTGCGCACTTGCTCACTGGGATTCAAAGGTCGTTCATCCTCAGAGAAGGTCAGCACGGCCTCCATCAAGGTGGCTTCCTGTGCCGCCAATCCCAGATTCGGCAGGGGCAGCAGTGCCAATCCCATCACCGGGTCAGGTCCTGTGCTCATCACCCACTCGTAAGTCCCAGCAGTGAGTTCATATATGCCCGACCACTCAAATGGGTATTCCGGCTCCATAAACTTAGGGTCTACTTCCATCGCTCGATCCAGATTGAAGCCGCCCACGTTCAGAATTCGGTCCATTTCGATGACGGCATCGCGAGTGCGGTAGATCTTCGCCATGCTGTTCATGCTGTGGATCCGGGCTTCCAGCCGATCCAGGTCTTCGGGTGCTACTAGATCCGTCTTGTTGAGCAGGATGACATCGGCAAACGCTACTTGTTCTTTAGCTTCGTCGCTGTCGTCAATGTGTTCCCAGATGTGTTTGGCATCCACAACTGTGACAATTGCGTCCAGCATGAGTTTTTGCCGCATGTCATCGTCGACGTAGAAGGTCTGCGCTACCGGTCCGGGGTCTGCCATGCCCGTTGTCTCAATCATAATGTAGTCGAACTTGTCACGGCGTTTCATTAGATGTCCGAGGATGCGGATCAGGTCGCCGCGCACGGTGCAGCAGATACAGCCGTTGTTCATCTCGAAGATTTCTTCTTCCGCGCCGATCACGAGATCGTTATCAATGCCGACTTCGCCGAACTCGTTCTCGATAACGGCAATCTTTTTGCCATGATTCTCGGTCAGGATGCGGTTGAGCAGTGTGGTCTTGCCCGATCCGAGAAAACCTGTCAGCACCGTGACAGGAACACGTTCATCTGGTCTTGATATCATTTTGATTACTCCTTATTGAACTATCTTCTGAGAGGTATACAACAGGCACAACCCAACCGCCGATATGTTCAGGAATCCAGCCTGAGTGGTTCATCACCGTTATCGAGCACTGTCAGACTGGCATTCCGCGAGATCAGCATCATCTTGAGGAGCGTGTGTGCCAGCCTCGATTTAGCATCTTGGCGCATTCCGATGATGACGATCAGGAGCATGGCTTATCCACTTCTGGCTGAGCCGCCCATGTGAAGCCATCAAACATCAATGGCAGCAGCGTAATCGGGGGTTCGAGGTAACGATCCGCCTGAACCATCACTTCAATGTAGTCGTAGATTGCTACAACAAGGGCTTCACCGTTAATCGAGTGAAACCACACCGGCTGCCCGTCGAAGATTAGCAGGATAACATTCGCCAGTGAACAAGGCCCGAGGCAACCGCTTTGAGTGAGATGCACTTTATTGCGCAGTTTACGCCGTTCCCATTCCTGATGATGCAAATCCTGAGATACTGGCGCGAAACCCTCCTTCGTGCGTCCGCAGCAGCAACCCAGCGAACATATAAAGATCTGTCCTCGCTTTTTTAGCACGTTAATCTGTTCGCCGTCAGCACGCCAGACGACAGCCCGTTTTCCTGGTGTTACTTCCATAATTCTTCTCCAGTTTCAGTTGGGATCAGCCGCCGCCGCAGGATGTTGATTCCCCAGGCCACGACAAAGAATCCGGTACACGCCAGCACAATGGAAGCACCGGACGACACATTAGCATAAAATGAGGCATACAGTCCGATGACGCCAGACACGACAGCGATTAATACCGCGATGCCCATCATACGCCACAGGCGCTGGGTTAAGAGCGAAGCTGCTGCCGCTGGGGTAATCAATAAGGCTGAGGTCATCACCACGCCCACAACCTGAATACTGCTGACAACCGCAAACGCCAGCAGGAGTAGTAGCAGATAGCGCAGCCGCGATGCCTTCAGCCCAATTACTTCGGCATGAATCGGATCAAACGACGTGAGTTCGAGTTCCTTGTGGAACAGGAACAGCAAGAGCAGCACGCCCCCGGTAATCAGCGTAATCAGCGTCAGATCATCGGCGGTCACGCCCAGAATATTGCCGAACAGGATATGGGTGAAATCCCGGAACGAACGAGCGCTGCTCATTAGCAGCACACCCAGTGCGAACATACCCGTAAACACCACGCCAATTGCCGTATCTTCACGGATGACTTCCCGGCGTGACAGCCAGCCGATGCCAAGCGCCGTCAGCACACCCGCCAACAGCGCCCCGACAGACAGGTTAAAACCGTTCAGATAGGCGACGACGATACCCGGCAAAATCGTATGAGACAGGGCATCGCCGATAAATGCCATACGTCGTAAGACCACATACACGCCGATGCTGGCACACGTCAGCCCAACCAGAGCTGCTGCCATCAGCGCGGTTTGCATAAAAGTGAATTGAAACGGCGCGGTCAACCAATCGAGAATGTCATTCATGCCAGCACTCCAACTTTCATACCGTTAAACACTCCAGATGGTGGCGCGATTTCACGCCCCTCGGTTAGATACAGCGCCCCGTCAAAGTCGCTCTCCAACCTGCTGAGATCGTGGGTGGCGGTGATGACGGTCTTTCCTTCTTGACGCAGTATCTCCAGCAGGTCGGTAATTATGAGCCGTGTTTCGGCATCCACGGCATTGAGTGG
>DAOTUR010000003.1:0-5387 GCA_034436915.1 Anaerolineae bacterium | reverse complement strand
TTCAGACATTATCAAATTCCCTACATTAATAATTGTGTGATTTTGTCAATGTAAACCCCTATGCTTAAATGCGGATAATAAAAATTATAGTCTGCTTTGTATATTTTAGCGAAATGGGATATGTAAAGGGCGCACCGCAATGCGTCCTTCCCTCGTGTTCTATCGCGTCCCCATCTTGCCGCGCAGCCATTCCAGCGCTGCCGTTGCCAGCCGCCGCACCTCGGAGTCGGGCTGATTCTCGGCAAGGCAGGCGTCCATTTTGGCATTCAGCGCGTCACGATCCAGCGCCCCATGCGGCCCGATGAGCACAAATTGCGAACGCGCTGTCTCGCCTTCCCATCGATCCCCCGGCTGTACGCTGATGCGCTTGCCTACCAGATGCACCAGCCCGCGCTGATCGGGATCATCGGCAAAGAAGAAAATGCCCTTGCCGCGATAGATCTCCGGCGGCAGATCGTCCAGCAGCGCCCGCAGTGCGCGGAACGAGACCGGCTTTTCGCTCTGCCATGACCATGTGCTGAACACGAGGGCATGATTGGGAGCATCGCGGGTATGATCGTGGTCAGAGGCAGCGCCTGTCTCATGCACATGAATCTCCTGCGAGGGCCGCTGCATCAGGCGATCAGGATCAAACTGCCCCACCCCCAGGATCACATCCAGCGGCACATTCGCTTGCACCGTCTCGATGATACGGGCTTTGGGGCTGATGCGGCGAATCTCGCGCAGGAGCATGGCCTTGTACTCATCGCTCACCAGATCGACCTTGTTGAGCAGCAAAATATCCGCCATGCCGATCTGATTCCACAGCAGCGCCTTGTTATCATCGGGCGCATCGAGCACATTTTCGGCATCCATTACCGTCAGGATGCTGTCGATGCGAATGCGATTGAGCACGCGCAACGAGAGCGCCACCTCCAGCGGATCAGACACGCCGCTGGTCTCAACGATGATGTAATCGGGCGGTTCGGGCGCGTCGAGAATCTGGCTCACCGCACGAATCAAATCATCGCGGATGGTGCAACAGATACAGCCGTTCGAGAGGCTGATGGTCTCACCTTCGACCTTCGTCACCAGTTGGGTATCGATGTTGATCGCGCCAAAATCATTGACCAGGACGCCGATGCGAATGCCATGATCGCCATGCAGAATGCGATTGAGCAGCGTGGTTTTGCCCGCGCCGAGAAAGCCCGTGATAATTGTGAGAGGAGTAGGAGTCATCAAACATGCTCCAAATGTAGCTGCTGTGAGAGGCTATTGAACCACAGAGAGCGCAGAGAACACAGAGGAAATCTATCATATGCGGCGCAGGAGGTTTAATTCTGCTCAATCTGCTGCGTTTGAATTATAATGAAGCAAATATCGGAGGTTTGTGAGATGACGCTTCACACCCCAACAATGACAGTTGAGCAGTTCGATCAGTGGGTCGAGCGCGAAGATAATGCAGATCATCTCTTTGAGTTCATCGGTGGAGAGGTTTACGAGGTGCCTTCAAATGCGTATGCCTCTCATTTTAGCCAGATCATCGCCGGAGAATTGTACATTTATCTGCGCGGCCTGGATCTTGCTCATCTTACAGGCGAGGCGGGCGGTTATATGGTCTCTGGCGAACGATATGCGCCTGATGCAGGGGTTATTTTTAAGGCAAAGCAACCTGTTCTCGCCAAATCAGGTTATAACCCCAATCCGCCAGATCTGGCAGTCGAGGTCGATTTTCCATCCACCTACCAAACTCAAAAGGCCCTTCGCACAAAGATTGTGAATTATCTTGCTGCCGGAACAATCGTATGGCTTGTCAGTCCTGAGTCGCAAACTGTCTCCGTGTATGCGCCGGGGCAGCCCGCACGTATCCTCACGATTGAGGATAGCCTTGATGGAAATCCTCTGCTGGCATGGTTCATGCTGGCCCTCAAGACCATTTTTGCAGATGTGGAATAAGCCAACGCAGACTACAACGGGTTGACCGATGGTTGGTGTTTTCATCAACCTTGATCTATCCCCGTCCCCGCCAATC
Organism: Anaerolineae bacterium; assembly: GCA_034436915.1. Classification (GTDB taxonomy): domain Bacteria; phylum Chloroflexota; class Anaerolineae; order Aggregatilineales; family Phototrophicaceae; genus JALHOR01. Next base: position 3,376 of record DAOTUR010000003.1, on the reverse strand, counting down.
CATGCGCTGACTGACGAACCACAGCAGCACAGAGGCCACCACCAGCAGTGTCAAATAGAAATAGGGTGTCACACGATGCCCTGTGCGCCCATCACTCTATAGACACGGGTGTGAGGTCAATGATTCAGGGGCGATCTGGCACATCCGCATCGCTGCGTGTCCCCCATGTCCCCAGATCAGGCGATGTTGGCGAGACGGGCTGCGCGGCTCCGTTCGTCTGATGCGAGGCCCCCCACGAGCCAAATTCCGATGTCGGAGTCGGCAGTTCTGGCAACGCAGGCGCAGCAGGAAGTCCATTGTGCTTCTGGGCCGCCGCTACAATTTGCTCAATCGGCTTCACCGCGCTGACCTCTTTTTGGGTGCGGCGGTACTCGTCTTCGACTTCACGGGCCGCTTTATTGAGAGGATCAGACAGCGGTTTGGCGGCCTGCTGGATCATACGACTGACATTGGCGCGGTTGGGCAGATCGGTGGGAACCTGCACATCGAGTCCGGCAGCATCCACCTCGGCCTGAATCATTTTGGCAACATCGCCCCACATGATTCGCAGCTTGCCCACGTACTGCCCCAGGACGTAGGCCCAGCGGATCATGCGCTTCGGTCCCGCCACGATGATGGCAATCATGAGGATAACAATCAGTTCAGGCGCACCAATACCGAGAATATTCATAAGTTTGTCCGCTCACGTCTGCAAAATCAAGACATTATAACCGCAACGATAGACACAAGAGCTTACATAACCTTTGCGTGCTCCGGTGAACTGCATGATCGATTACATCGAATCATGCTCTATCGCTGCGGCTCCTGTGACAGCTATCCGCCAAAATGGGTTTTGAGGAACTGGATGCGCTCTACCGAGTGATAGATGCCGCCGCCTTCATGGTTATTGTACTCGTAAACCTGAAGTTCCTTCTCCCCCGCATAATGATTATACGCCGCATACACGGTAGAGGGAGGGCAAATCGTATCCATCAACCCGACAGAGAAGAGCGCCCGCGCCTGAGCACGCGCCGCAAAATTCAAGCCATCAAAGTAGGAGAGGGTATAAAAGACGTTTTCCACCTCATCCCGATGGGTTTTGAGATAATTGGCTATTTCGACATATGGCATGGTATCAACAAGCTGTGTGGCGCGGCGGTACTGACACAGGAATGGCACATCCGCCATGAGAAGCTGCACATCTTCCAGCGCCGCCACCGCCAACGCGATGCCACCGCCCTGGCTGCCACCCGCTACCGCAATCCGCTTCGGGTCGATGCCGGGATAACCGCGTGCCGCCTCAACCGCCATGACCGCATCGGTAAACACTCGGCGATAATAGTAGCTGTACTGTGAGGCAATGCCGCGTGTCATGAAGCCCGGATAATGCGGGCCATCCTCATGATCGGTTTGATCAGACGTATCGCCATGCAGCCAGACGCTGCCCTGTCCGCGTGTATCCATAACGAAATGCGCGTAGCCCGCCGCCGGATATTCCAGCCAGTGAATCGGGAACCCGCGACCCCCACCGTAGCCAATATACTGCACAACGCAGGCCAGCGGTTCGCTGGTGGGGCGATGGCGCGGCACGATCATCCAGCCCTTGATACGCTGGCCGTTATAGCCTGTGAAGGTGACATCATTCGTCTCAAACATCGAAAGGCCATAATCGACCTCTTCAAACATAACATCGGGTTTGTGTTTCCGCGCCTCTTGCAGCGTCTCAGACCAGAAGGCGTCAAAATCATTCGGTTCCTGGCGCGGCGGATGGTACGTGACCAGTTGTTCCTGCGGCATATCAAAAAAGGGCATTGTTAAAACTTTCTTCTCGAAAGATATCGGCTCTGAATGCAGGTATTTATTGTAGTGCAAAAGCGCATGGGAGGGTAAAAATGATGTCTCTCTGATATGAGTCGCTTTATAATGGAAGGCGTGCCAACACCCACAACCTCTCGAAAAGAAAATTTCCAATCGCAAATCATAGCTGTCGTTTGTTTTCTAACGAGTTATAATGGGCAAAAATATCTTTAGAGAAAGTTTGTACAATGAACGAACAAACACCGTCATCCTTTTTAGCCCCTGCTCCGCGCCGCCTGACCCCGCGTGAAGGCACACTATCGCTGGCCCTCGCGGGCTATATTGTTGCCGCGCCCGCCTTGCATTTTGCCGCCGCACAGATCAAAGCCGCCCTGAACGAACGAGGGCTGCACTGGCAGATTGCCGCTGCGCCTGCTGCGTCTCCAGGGCCGCGCATCATCCTCTCACTGACGACGACTCTGCCCCACCCACAGGGTTATCGCATCAATATCGATTCGCAGGATGTGCTCATTACAGGCACGGAGGTCGGCGTGCTGTATGGCGCGTATACCCTATGCCAACTGATTCAGCAGCATGGGGCCAATCTGCCGCATCTCCTCATCGATGATTGGCCCGATTTTGCTGCACGCGGCGTCATGATTGATTGCAGCCGCGATAAAGTGCCGCTGATGAGCACCCTGCTCAATCTCATCGATCTGCTGGCCCGCTTCAAAATCAATGAGCTTCAACTCTACATCGAGCATACATTTGCCTACAGCGCCCATGAAGAGGTGTGGGTCGCCGCCGCCCCGTTCAGCGCCGAGGAGATTCAGCAGATTGATGTGTACTGCCGCCAGCGCTATATCAATCTTGTCCCCAATCAAAACAGCCTCGGCCACATGGAGCGCTGGCTCAAGTTCCCGCGCTATCGTGATCTGGCAGAATGCCCGAATGGGTTTGAAATCTGGGGCGAAACGCGCTCGGCCAGCACGCTCAATCCGCTTGACCCGCGCAGCCTGGAATTAATCGAGAGTCTTTATGATGAATATCTGCCCAATTTCACCAGCCCGCTCTTCAATGTGGGCTGCGATGAACCCTGGGAATTGGGCCAGGGACGCAGCAAAGAGGCCATCGAGCAGCGCGGCGGGCGAGTCTATCTTGATTGGCTGTTGAAGCTGCATAAACTCGCAACAGCGCGGGGACGACAAATGCAGTTCTGGGGCGATATCATCATCCACCATCCCGATCTCATCCCCGAACTGCCCAAAGATGCGATTGCGATGGAATGGGGCTACGAAGCGACCCATGATTTTGCCGGGCATGGTAAGCTGTTCGCCGATTCGGGCATCCCCTACTATGTCTGCCCCGGCACATCGTCATGGAACAGTTTGATCGGGCGCACTGACAACGCCAAAGGCAATTTGCTCGTGGCAGCGCAAAGTGGGCTGCAACATGGCGCGATTGGCTATCTCAACACCGATTGGGGCGATCTGGGCCATTTCCAGCCGCTCTCCAGCGCCTACCTGGGATTTTTGTATGGCGCGGCAGTCTCATGGGGTGTCGAGACGAATGCGGAACTGGATGTCGCACAGGCACTGAC
>DAOTUR010000002.1:0-12573 GCA_034436915.1 Anaerolineae bacterium | reverse complement strand
GGCGCAGCACGCTGCGCCTCTACGAGATATATTCATCAGAATTTGTAGGGGCACAGCGTGCTGTGTCCTTGACGATCAAGACACATTCATGCGTGTCAAACAGGTTTACGGATAGGTTCATAATCAGCAAATGCGGGGAAGCTGCTCCCCACTCAACATCTCCATTATTCGTGCTGCACCGATCGCACTTTGCAGGGTGACGAGGCCGCACTGATGCACAGAGGTTACCTCACCGATACGACATGCCTGCCCGCCAAGCACCCGCAGCGCACGTTCGGCATCCTGTGCGGCGATAAAGGCGATAAAACAGCCTTCGTTAGCGACATACAGCGGATCTAAGCCTAGAATTTCACACGCGCCTCGCACATCTTCGCTGATGGGGATGGCTTGTTCATGAACGTGCAGATGGAGTTTTGCCGTTGTCGCAATCTCAACCAGCCCACTGGCGAGGCCGCCGCGCGTGAGATCGCGCAGGCAGTGGATATCAATCTGTTCATGAAGAAGTTTCTGGATCGGAGCTGTGAGAGGGGCACAGTCACTTGTGATCGGACTTTCAAATTCTAACCCTTCGCGCACCGCCATCACCGCCATACCATGCCGTCCCACGTCGCCGCTCAAGATGATGACATCGCCGGAACACACCGTCTGCGGCGCAATCGTCAACTGATGCTCAATGATGCCCAATCCAGCAGTGTTGATGTACAGGCCGTCGCCCTTGCCTTTATCGACGACTTTGGTATCGCCTGTGACGATATACACGCCAGCCGCTGCCGCTGCTGCCTGCATTGAGTCAACGACGCGCTGTAGTGTTTCAAAGGGCAGACCTTCTTCAAGGATGAAAGCCGCGCTGAGATAGAGAGGTCGTGCCCCACACATCGCCAGATCGTTGACGGTGCCGTTGACTGCGAGTGAGCCAATATCGCCACCCGGAAAAAACAGCGGATGCACGACAAATGAATCTGTCGTGAAGGCCAACCGCGTCCCACTGATCGACAGGGCCGCACTGTCATGCTGCACTGCAAGAAAAGGATTCGCAAAGGCGGGCATAAACACCGACTCAAGAAGTTTGTGCATGGCCGTACCGCCGCTGCCATGAGCCATCTGAATAGTTGATGCAGTGGTGGGGACGGGACAGCTCAAGGCGAAGTCAACCATGCTGAATCTCCTGACGACGATAGCGATAATAAGCGGCACATGCCCCCTCTGACGATACCATCGTCGCGCCGAGGGGATGCTCTGGCGTGCACAGCGTGCCGAAGGCAGCACATTGATGCGGTGTGAGCTTGCCCTGCAAAACCGCGCCGCTCATACAGTCGGGACTCTCGTCAGCCGTGTAATCGGCCACACCGAAGCGTTTTTCAGCATCGAAGAGGGCATAGTCATCGCGCAGGCCCAATCCGCTGTACGGGATTTCGCCAATGCCGCGCCATTTACGCGGGACGATTTGGAACACATCCTGCACAATTTTCTGAGCAGGCAGGTTGCCCTCGCGCCGCACACAGCGCACATACTGATTCTCGACCTCGGCGCGGCCTGTCTCCAGCTGCTTGATGAGCATATAAACGCCCTGCATGATATCGAGCGGCTCAAAGCCGGTGACGACGAAGGGCACATGATATTTGGCAGCCAGGGGAAAATATTCTTCATAGCCCACGACAGCACACACATGGCCCGCTGCTAAAAATCCCTGCACGCGGGTGTCGGGTGCGCCTAAAATGGCTTCAATAGCGGGCGGAACAAGGACATGTGAGACGAGGATGCTAAAATTTTCGACATGCTGCCGCTTTGCCTGATAGACCGCCATCGCATTCGCGGGGGCCGTCGTTTCAAAGCCGACAGCAAAAAAGACGACCTGTTTATCGGGGTTGGCCTGGGCCAGTTTGAGCGCATCCATCGGAGAATAGACGATTCGCACATCACCGCCGCGTGATTTTGCCGTGAGCAGGTCGCCGCGTGTACCAGGAACGCGCAGCATATCGCCAAATGAGGTGAAAATCACATGGGGCATCCCTGCGATATCGACGCCTTTGTCGATCAATTCGACAGGAGTCACGCAGACCGGACAACCAGGCCCATGCAGCAGCGTGATACCCTGCGGCAGAAGCTCATCAATGCCATATTTGACGATGGCGTGCGTTTGGCCGCCACAAATCTCCATCAGGGTCCAGTCGCGGGTTGTGATCCGCTTGATGGCACGGGAAAAACGCTGGACAGCTTTGGCATCTCGATATTCGTCAATATATTTCATGGCATCAGCCTATCGAATAAATATTATTGAAGTCATCACGAAAGGCAGCGCATGAGCTTATAAGCTCATGCGCCGCCGCCCTGTTCCTGCTCAGTCATATAAAGTTCTTCTAAATCGCCCATCTCTTCGAGATAACCAAAGACACGCTGTGCTTCTTCCGCATCGACTTTGCTCAGGGCAAAGCCAACGTGGACGATGACATAATCGTTGATCTGCGCCTCCGGTACATAGGCCAGATTGACCTCTTTAATCACATTGGCAAAGCTGACTCTTCCCACACGGTTAAGATCTTCACCGCTGATGCTGATGATTTTCCCCGGTACGGCGAGACACATAATGTTGATCCTTTAATGCGGCCATGATCTGTCCGAGCGCAAGCCCCCCATCGTTGGAGGGGATATTTTGCTGCCAGAAAGGAGTAAATCCTGCCTGTCGTAAGTTCCTGATCGTCTTTTCCAGCAGCGCCAGATTTTGAAAACAACCTCCACTGAGCACCACATTTGATTCGCCGGTGTGCTGCGCGATTTTGACAATCATCGCGGCCAGCGTGTTATGAAACTTGGCTGCGATAACCGCTGAATTTGTCTCTCTAAGCAGAGCCGCGATCATTGTCTTCAGCTCTATAATGCGCTCAATGTGACCATCATCCCTAGTAACAGGTGTCACTGTGAAGGGGTAGCATTCATCGCTCTTGAGACCATCCTGAGAAAATTCCAGGGCCATTGCTGCCTGTCCCTCAAAGCTGCACCGCTGACGCAGGCCGATCAAAGCGGCCACTGCATCAAACAGACGGCCCATGCTGGACGTGAGAGGCGTGTTAATCTGCCTGTGCAGGGCTGTCATGAGCAGGTCAAGCTCTCTAGGCGTAAAATCCAGTCGATCACGCGGCAGATCGTCGCCATAGAGGGCATACAGCAGTCCAAGCGCACACCGTCGCGGTTCACGTGCGGCACTCTCGCCGCCGGGCAGCGGAAAGGGCGCAAGATGGGCCACCCGCTCAAAGCCTTCTGAATTAATGTGCAAAAATTCGCTGCCCCAGATCGTGCCATCGAGTCCATATCCTGTCCCATCCCAGGCCACGCCCAATACAGGGCCTTTGAGATGATGTTCTGCCATGCAAGATAAGACATGAGCATAATGATGCTGCACGCGAATGAGCGGCAGACCGGATTGTTCAGCAAATCGCGTTGTGGTGTAGTCGGGGTGCAAATCGCAGGCGATGGCCGCAGGATGCAGATCATATAGCGATTGAAAATCGCTCAGAGTGCGTGTAAACGCATCGAGCACAGCCACATTGTCCATATCGCCCATATGCTGGCTGAGAAAGACATTGCCATGATGCGCAACGGCCAGCGTATTTTTTTGCTGCGCCCCTACCGCCATGATTTCGACATTGACTTCATCCACATGAACGGGAGACGGAGCATACCCGCGTGCGCGCCGCAGCATAACAGGCTTCTCCTCAAAGATATATAGAACGGAGTCGTCCACATGGCGGGCGATGGGTCGATCATGGACAAGGAACACATCCGCAATAGTGCTAAGTCCCGCCAATGCCTGATCATTGTCAATGAGAATGGGTTCACCGGAGCGATTGCCGCTGGTCGCCACAAGCGGATTCACAAACTCAGCCATGAGCAGATGATGCAGCGGTGTATAGGGCAGCATCATACCGAGATAGGGATTTTCCGGCGTGATAGAGGGCGCGATCTGGTCGCTATGAGTGCGAAGCAGCACAATCGGCGCGGCACTGGATGTTAGAAACTGGGCTTCAGTGGGCGAAACATCGCAGATCTGTTCAACCTGCATCAATGTGGGCATCATGACCGCGAAAGGCTTTTCATAGCGTCCTTTGCGTTCACGCAGTCGCTGTACAGCGTTTTCATTATACGCATCAACCAGCAGTTGAAATCCGCCCAGGCCCTTGAGCGCAACGATGTTTCCATCGCGCAGGGCCTGCACCGCCGCTAGGAGTGCCGTATCGCGTTGATACAGCGTTCTGCCATGACGATTCCAGAGCGTTAGCTGTGGGCCGCAGCGGTGGCACGCATTGGGCTGTGCATGAAAGCGACGATTCAGCGGATTTTCATATTCGGCGCGGCAGTCGGCACACATGACGAAACCGCGCATCGTTGTGCTGGCGCGATCATAGGGCAGCGCCTGAATGATGCTGAAACGTGGCCCACAGTGGGTGCAGTTGGTGAAGGGATAGCGGTAGCGGCGGTTCGCTGGATCGAAAATCTCGTGCAGGCAGTCCGGACAGGTGGCGAGATCGGGTAGAATCAGTGCCGTTTTTGCGCCCTGTAGATTGCTGCGCCGAATCTCAAATGTTGAATCGCCATGCGGGGCAATGGGCTGACTGTCAAAATGATCGATGGCGGCGTTTGGCGGCAGTTCGTTGTGCAAACGTGCCGCGAAGACCTCAAGGATATCTGATGCGGCCTCGACTTCGATGAGCACCCCTTGCGGCGAGTTGACCACCCATCCCGTCAGGCCAAGAGCGGCGGCAAGGCCGTAGACAAAGGGGCGAAATCCGACCCCCTGTACAACGCCTTGAACGATGATTCGCCGCCGCTCTCTGTCCATCTTTACACCATTTCGGCGAACATATCGATCAATTCCAGATCGTGCGCCTCATCGACCTCATGGATGTCTCCGCATTCTGGGCAGATGAACATGTGACCTTCCAGATCATCACTCGTAATCACCTGATGATGACCACATGGGCACTGATAGTCGAGATTCACGGTCTCGATCCACAGAACAGCGTCCTCAAGAGGCGTTCCCTGTGTGGTGACCTGATACGCCTGACGCAACGCATCTTCCGAGAAGGCGCTGCCGCGACGAAAATGTACTGATGCGACATGTTCTACATGATCTGAATACAATCCTGGCAGAATGTTTTTGACGATGTCTTCAACGATGCCAAATTCGTGCATGATTATGCCTCTACTGTGTTGATATGTGATTTGATTAAATGCTCAACCTCATCCAGGAGGGTTGGCAGTAAGACATTCATTTCATGGGAGAGCGCATCGCCGTACTCAAATGACGCTCCCACAACGGAGATCAACAGTCCTTGCACGGCAGACCCATACCATTCACGGGCTGTGCCAAGTAGAGCTGCTGGATTGGTGTTGTGTGTAAACACTCCTTCCGCGATCTGTGGGGAAACTGTCTCACACGCGATTGTTCCCGGTGTTCCCCCTTCGCGGGCATCAATGAAAATCACATAAGACGCCCCCGCAATGCGCACGACCAATTCCGGCGTGAGCTGATGCATAAGATAAACGCATAATTCATTGTTGTCTTGGCTGAGGCGCTGGCCCATTTGCTGCGCCACAACATGCCCGATGCCATCATCGCTGCGCAGGACATTGCCATACCCCATAATGAGAATCACCGTCTCATCTCCTCGATGACCTGTCCTTCTGGATCGAGCAGTTGAATATTGAGCGGCATTTGTCCGACGGCGTGTGTTGAACAGCTCAAACAGGGGTCAAAGGAGCGAATCAGCGCCTCAACGCGGTTGAGCATACCCTCATTCAAACTTGCGCCGTGAACATAGCGCTTTGCCACCTCCAGCACGCCGCGATCCATCGCCAGATTGTTGTGTCCTGTGGCGATAATCAGGTTGACATACGTGATGAGGCCGTTGTCATCAATCTTGTAGTGATGCATGAGCGTGCCGCGCGGAGCCTCTGCAACGCCGATGCCTTCATAGGTGTTGGGTTGGGCATGGGCCCGCACGCGATCACTGAGGATATCAGGGGTGTGCAGCAGCTCGTCGATCTTCTCAAAGCAGTACAGAATTTCGATCAAGCGGGCATAGTGATAATGAAATGAACTCTGCGAGTCCAGCGTATGAAAAAACTCCAATTCAGCATCGGCGCGTGGGGTGCCGCAGTTGTCAACGATGTTTAAACGTGCCAGCGGCCCTACACGATAGACCCCTTTGGGATATCCCATCGGCTTATAAAACGGCGATTTCAAATAAGAATGAGTCTCGACCGCCTCACCGATAAACTCGGCGTAATTTTCAGGCTTCAAGCCATCGGCGATGTTGTGCCAGTCGCCATCCATTAAGCGCAGTGTTCCATCATACATTTCAAGCTGATTGGTCTTATTCACGAGGCCCATAAACAGCGTGCGAAAGACCGCAAAGGCATCAATTTCATCGGCATAATTGGCAAGGACGCTGCGGAACCATGTCAGGGTATTCTGGATGATCTCGATGCCTTCGGGCAGCATCCCCAGGATGGTCTCACGCCGATCTGCCGAGAGGGGTTTGCTCACGCCGCCTGGCACAACCCATGCTGGATGAATGCGTTTTTCGCCCAACATCTCGATGATTTGCTGTCCCATCTGGCGCAGACGCACGCCATTACGCGCCAGTTTGGGCTGCATCTGTGCCACACCGAAGATATTGCGCTGGGCCGGATCAGCATCCATCCCCAGCAGCAGATCCGGTGACGAGAGATAAAAGAAGCTGAGTGCGTGCGATTGCATGATCTGTGCCAGATTCAAAATGCGGCGTAAATTCACCGCTGTCTCTGGAATCCGAACCGCGAGAAGCGCATCACAGGCTTTGGCGGATGCGATAAGATGGCTGACGGGACAGATGCCGCAGATACGCGCCATCAGCGAGGGCATCTCCTGAAACGGACGCCCCTCACAAAATTTCTCAAAGCCGCGAAGTTGGGTGACGTGAAAATGTGCCTCCTCCACTTCGCCACCATCATTCAGTTGAATGGTGATTTTGGCATGTCCTTCGATCCGTGTGACGGGATCAATGGTAATTTTCTGCGACATGATCTCTCCTATGCGCCAAAGCGCGTTTTGTCGCTTAAGTCCGGCATACGTCCTGCCAGGAGTTCCGTGAGTAGATACAAAATTGTCTTCGATGATGGCGGGCAACCAGGCACATAAATGTCAACTTTGACGACAGAATGCACAGGCCGTACCTGTGGCAGAAGCTGGGGTACATCCGATCCAGGCAGATGCGGGTTGTACAACGATGGGTCGAGATACACGCGCCGCAGCACTGATTCAGCGCTGATGGTGTTGCGCAGTGAGGGTACATTGCCCGTAACCGCGCAGTCGCCCAACGACACCAGCAGATGGGTGTGTTTGCGGATGTGCTTGATCTTTGCCAGATCACCTTCACTGCTCACCGCGCCTTCAATCAGGGTGATATCGACATCGTCGGGAAATTCTTTGTGATCGACCAATGGGCTGTAAACCAGTTCAATCTGATCTGCAAGCTCAAGCAGGTGCTCGTCGATATCAAGAAACGACATGTGACAGCCTGAACAACCATCCAACCAGACCGTAGCCAAGCGTTTACGAGTCATGAGTCACCTTCCCGCATTTTTGCCAACCGTACCAGGAAATCGTTGTGTTTGGTCATCTCTCCCACTGCATTGCCCTTTTCAAACAGGGCTCCGGTGGGACAGGCCTGCACACATTTGCCGCAGCTCGTACACATTTGTGATGTTCCCCAGGGCTGTTTCAGATCTGTAATCATGGCGGATTGAATGCCGCGCCCCATCACATCCCAGACATGCGCGCCTTCAACCTCGGCGCAGACACGAACACAGCGCGTACAGAGAACGCAGCGGTTGAAATCAAAGGCAAAACGTTCGTGTGAGGCATCAACGCTGCGCGAAGGGTAGAGATTCGGCAGGGTGATGTGATCAACACCCTGGGTGGTGGCAAGATTTTGCAGTTCGCAGCGTCCATTGACGACGCAGACCGAGCAGACATGATTGCCCTCGCAAAACAACATCTGCACGATCATGCGGCGGTATTTTTGCAGCCGCTCAGAAGTTGTCAGGACATCCATGCCTTCGCTGATCTTGGTCGTGCAGGCAGGGACCAGCTTGGATGAGCCGTGTATTTCCACCAGACACAGGCGGCACGCGCCCACATCCGACAGACCTTCCAGGTGACACAAGGTTGGGATGGGAACTTGATGATCGCGGGCGGTCTCCAGGATTGAGTCGTCTTCGCGCCCGCTGATTTCTTCCCCGTTGATTTTGAGAGTGAGAACGCGTTTCATCGCACTGCCTCCCCGTGATGTATTTTGCACACGCCCGCCGGACAGGTTTTATCAACGATGTGGGCGAGATATTCATCGCGGAAGTAACGCAGGGTACTCATGACGGGCTTGGGTGCGCCCTGCCCCAAACCACACAAGCTGGTTGATGTCACCATCTCGCATAAGTCTTCCAGCAGCGCGAGATCGTCTAACGTGGCCTCTCCGTGCGTGATTTTGTCGAGCAAGCCGTACATCTGGGCTGTTCCCACGCGGCAGGGAATACACTTGCCGCATGACTCGGACATACAGAAGTCCATAAAGTATTTGGCGACATCAACCATGCACGAGGTTTCATCAATGACGATCATGCCGCCGGAGCCGATATACGTGCCCAACTGCGTGAGCGATTCGTAATCCACCGGCACATCGAGATGCTGTTCTGGAATACAGCCGCCGGATGGCCCGCCCGTTTGCACCGCCTTAAAGCGTTTGTTGTCGGGGATGCCGCCGCCAATATCAAAGACGATTTCGCGCAGTGTCATACCCATCGGCACTTCGATCAATCCGGTGTTCTTCACGCGCCCGGAGAGCGCAAAAACCTTCGTGCCCTTGCTGCGTTCGGTGCCAATGCTGGTGTACCACTCGCTGCCCTCGCGCAAAATAGGCACGATGTTGGCGTAGGTTTCGACGTTGTTGATGAGCGTTGGGAAGCCCCACAATCCCGATTCGGCGGGATACGGCGGACGAGGACGGGGCGTGCCGCGCTTGCCTTCAATCGAGGCGATCAGAGCGGTTTCTTCGCCGCAGACAAACGCGCCTGCACCCAGGCGCACATCCAGCTTAAGGCTGAAGGGGGTGTCACAAATATCATGTCCCAGGAAACCGAATTTTTCGGCCTGATGAATGGCATGACGCAGCCGTTTGACCGCGAGAGGATATTCAGCGCGCACATAGAAATAGCCTTCCTGTGCGCCCACGGCATAGGCCGCGATCAGCATCCCTTCGAGAAGGCGGTACGGATTCGCCTCCATCACGCTGCGATCCATGAAGGCACCAGGATCGCCCTCATCGCCATTGCAAATAACATATTTTTTTGAGGCGGTTGCTTTTGCAACAGTGCTCCACTTTAAGCCTGTCGGGTAGCCAGCGCCGCCGCGCCCGCGCAAGCCGCTGCGCTGAATCGTTGCGATCACATCGGTTGGGGTCATCGTAAGGACTTTTAAGAATGTTTCAAAACCGCCAACGGCAATGTAATCTTCAATATGTTCAGGGTTGAGCATACCGCTGTATTCCAGCACGACGCGCTTTTGCTGCGTGAAAAATGGAACTGAGGTATCACATTGAAGGCGTTCAACAGTCGCGCCATTCAAACTGTCGATCACCGCGGGGGCATCCTGCGGCGTCATATGCTGATAGAGGATTTGCTGAGGTTCAACGGTGGCCATCGGGCCTGCCGCACACATGCCCCGACAGCCGCCTCCGCTAATGGCACACTGTTTTTCAAATCCCTGGCGTTTGACCTCGGCTTTCAGCGCATCAATCAGTTGCTCACTCTGGGCTGATTCACACGCGGTTCCGGTACATACTACGATGCGATTCTGCACCTTGGCCCGTTCATGTCGATACTGTTCAGCGATATCATGGAGTTCTTCAAGATTCATGATTGATCCACTTCCGAATATGATTTACGACCTCAGCGGACCCAAGCTTTCCTGCGACATTGCCATCAAAGACAACAGCAGGAGCAAGGCCGCATGTCCCTAAACAGCGCGCAATCATCAGCGACACCTGCTTATCAGGGGTGGTTTCACCCTTATGAATGTGTATCGCATCTTCGACGGCAGTAAGAATCTCGGGTGCGCCTTTGATATAGCAGGCTGTTCCCAGACACACCACACACGTGTGTACGCCCTGCGGCTTGAGCATAAACAGGTTGTAGAAGGTGGCGACACCGTAGACACGGCTGAGAGGAATAGACAGATTTTGCGCGACATAATGCAGGGTGGCATCATCTAAATATCCAAACGCTTCTTGTGCGCTGTGTAATGTCTCAATCAGCGCCTCTGATGCAAATCCATGCTTCCGCATGGTGGCCATCACAATGCGCCAGCGTTTGTCTTCAGAAGGTGGAGCGATTTGCATAACAGGCCTCTATTCACGGAACGAATCCATATGAAGCCGTCTGAAAATTGATATTGGCTCCTGAGAGCGCCTCGCGTGAGACCATACTGCGGCGGCTATGCTGGATCGATGAACGGGTGAGCGACGTAAGCCCCTGCAAAAGATCAAACCTGCCGTTTGGAATCGGCAGTGAGAGTCATATTCTATAGTGACGCCCTGCAAACAATTTCCAGATAACCTCTCCTTTCAGCGTAACATGGTTGCCCATGCGGAAACACTGCTGAAGGTCAACGAAAAGGGGTGAGAGGTGTCATATGACAGTAGAGCGTGTTATGCATTTATTGTTTGGTCATAACCCCTCTGCAAGGGCTAACGCATGAGATTGAATGAAGATTGCATGACCGAGAGTAAGAAGTCTTCATTCAATGCCGCGCGATAGCGCTTGCCTTTAAGCGACCCTTTGGTCGGATGCTGTCGGATCAAGTTCAAGGCAATCTTGCGCAAAACGCCGAGATTGGCATCTGCGTTTTTGGTCCGTGTCCGTGACGCATCTTCCTTGAACACCACATCTAACACCCAATGACAGCGGTTTTCAATGCCCCAATGAGATCGAATGGAGGCCAACACTAAACTCGCAATGCGCACCACCGTGTGTCCATCTTCCCAACCCAGGGCTTGTAAGGCTTTTCCAGGTTAAAACAGAGACCAAGACGATATAGAATAAAAGGACAAGCCACAAGATAATCACGGACGACGATCCAAAAATGGTTTGTTCGTATTGCCCCTCTCTGAATGGGAACAGCTATTTCTTTGGAAAAGCCTAACTGGTCTGAGGCTAAGACCCAACATTGTCGGGTTTCGATCCGGCCATGCCGTCGGTCCCTCGTCTCACTTGAGGCCGGTTTGACCGACCCTCAGATGATCGACACTCAAGTCAAGAAGGCGATGATTAGATCCGCCAGGAAAACAATTGTCATGATTGATTCGAGTAAGTTTGGTGTCCAATCGGTGACGCCTATCATGCGGGCAGATGAAATCGATGTGCTGATTACGGATGATGCGGCTCCTGCATTTATCCTGGAGCACCTGCGGCGGCAAGGTGTTGAAGTTCATGTTGTGTCCTAATGAGAATTGGAAGCGAACAAACGGCGAGGAATAGACGCAGGACTTTGTAATCATTCACCTATCCGTGAGAATCGTGGGTTTGTAGGGGCAGGATACATCCTGCCCACATTAAATCCCCTATAAATCATCAGGGCGCGATATATCGCGCCCCTACAACGGCCTTTGTCGTATGGATAGGTGAATGATTACAGGACTTTCGCTTGGGTAAATCAGAACGGGTCATGATAGATCAAAATCTAAGAATTTGAACCGTTAACAACCGTCTTGAGTAACCCAAGCGAAAGTCCTGAGACGATGTCTTTGGTGCTCGGAATAGATGGGGGTGGAACCCATACATGATGTGTGGTTGTGAACGAAAAAATGGAAATTTTAGGTTACGCTCAAGGTGGCGCATCCAAACCATATGCTGTCATAAAAGAAGTAGGCATTAAAAACTTGCATGGGGCCATCCACGATGCGTGTCAGACCGTCGGGCTTCATGCCATCGATACTGTTTTTGTTGGCATGGGAGGGGTGATTTCGGATGCAGATGCAGAGACCGTCCGCAGAATGTTACAAGGATTGGAATTCAAGACGGAAATTCTGATTGGGATTGATCATGACATTCGTATTGCTTTAGCGGGCGGCCTGGGCGGGAAGCCGGGTATCGCTCTGATTGCAGGAACTGGCTCGTCTTGTTACGGCCGCACAGCAGCAGCGCCAGGCTGTTATGGCGACCGCCTATGCCCAGCATCCAGCCCGCTTTCGTCGGGGACAACCGCGGGTCAAAGGTGCGTCGACCGCCGTGTGGATCAATCCACCTCAGTCGAGAGAGAGTCTCTCTTAGAAGCCGTTTGATAATGCGGAACGTAATGGATTTACCGTATTAAACGCATGTTTTGGAGAGCGTTTTCCGTAGGGGCACGATGCATCGTGCCCCCTGGACTTTGGCTCTTTGACAAATGCTCTTTGAGCCTGCCATACTCATAGGAGAGCCAAGCAGCACCAAATGACCTGGCTCGATCAGCGGAAATGGAATTGGCCCTGAGACATCGTACAT
>DAOTUR010000001.1:0-4432 GCA_034436915.1 Anaerolineae bacterium | reverse complement strand
AGGAGGGGCTTTTCCCTCTCCACGCAGTGGGGAGGGCCAGGGAGGGGTTCTACGCAGTGGGGAGGGCCAGGGAGGGGTTCAGCAGCGCCGCATACACCCCCAATGTCGCCGCATTGACCAGCGACAGGCTGAACTCCCGTTCAGCAATCTGCCGCCCACGTGCGCCCAATGAGCGGCGCAGTGCTCCATCGTGAATGAGGCGTTCCAGGGCAGAGGTCAGCGCCCTGACATCTGAGGGCGGCACGAGCAGCGCATTCTGTCCCTCACGAGCGATCTCGCGGCAGCCGGGGCTGTCTGTCGTCACCAGGGGACGCCCGCACGCCGCCCCCTCAATCAGGACTTTGGGGACGCCCTCGCCGTAGGTGGAGGGTAGACACACGATATGCGTCTGAGCATATACCTGCGGCATGTCATCGCGCTTGCCCCACCATTCGATTAGTCCGTCGTGCTGCCACGTCTCGAGTTCATCCAGCGGCACGGCGTCGGGGTTGGTGGCTTCGGGATAGCCCACCACGACGAATCGCGCCTGCCCTTTCAAGCGCCGCGCCGCCTCCACAAACTCCCCGATGCCTTTGGGCCACAGCAGCCGCCCGGCAAACAGCACCACAGGCGTATCATCCGGCTCCGGCAGCGGCACAAACACGTTGGTATCCACGCCGCTGCCGCGAATCAGCACCGTATGGTCAGCGTCAATCACGCCCATGCCAATGAAGCGGGCCTGATCGTCGGGATTCTGGAAGATCATGCGGCTGTTGCGATGCGCGAGGGCGGTCTTGAGAAGCGGCGTGATGATCGAGCGCAGCAGGCGCGGTTTTGTCCCCGATCCAATGAAGACATAGCCCAGGCCGCTCATGGCTGAGACGACGACGGGGACACCCACCCATCGCGCCACCAGCCCGCCATACAAGACGGGCTTGATGCTCACATGATGCACAAGATCAGGCTTGAGCGTGCGATACAGCGCGGCAACCGTTTGCAGCGCTTTGATCTCGTTGAGAGGATTCGTCCCATGCTGGCTGAGCGGCAGCGGATGATACGTCAATC
This sequence comes from Anaerolineae bacterium, assembly GCA_034436915.1. GTDB lineage: Bacteria > Chloroflexota > Anaerolineae > Aggregatilineales > Phototrophicaceae > JALHOR01. Next base: position 3,388 of record DAOTUR010000001.1, on the reverse strand, counting down.
CGGCGGCCTGAATGCGGGCAACATTCTCCTGATCAAAATTGGAGGTGGTGACATGCACATCGTAGCCAGCGGCCTGGGCTGCTTGCGCCAGAGGCAGGCGGTGCGTGACGAAGAAGCGCGGAATATTGACGAAATACAGCAGGCGCGGCATCGATGAGTCCTCTGAAACAATTTTGTCGGCCACAGGGTAAGCAGTGGGCAAGCGTGGCGTAAGCGTTGGGTTTGTTTTGTGTTTTTTCACTCAAAGTCACCCTTGTGTCTGTTACACTCCAAGGAGTGAACATGCGTGAGAGGTTCTTCCAGGCAATGCAAGACCCCAACGATCATACAGGTGAAACACTTCGAGGATATACCCTGATTGAGAAAGTTGCCAAAGGCAGCCAGGCAATTGTCTATAAGGCCAGGCATGAGACCAGCGGGGATATCGTCGCCGTCAAGATTCTTCTGCCGGAATACAGTTCAAACGCCAGCTTTGCAAAACGCTTTGAGGGCGAAGTCGATGCCATCCAGCGCATTAATGACCATCCCAATATTGTGTCGATGATTGACCATTGGCGCGGCGATGAGGGCGCGGTGCTAATCCTGCGCTGGTTCGCAGGCGGCTCGCTCAAGGCCCTCCTTGCCCAGCATGGCCCGCAGCGTGTGGCGTATGTCGGCCAGATTCTGGAGGAGATTGCCAACGTCCTCCATGCAGCGCACGGCATGGGCGTGGTGCATCGGGATGTGAAGCCGGAAAATATTTTGTTGGATGATGAGCGTCACGCGCACCTGGGCGATTTTGGCATCGCCAAGCGCAATGATGCCAATATCACGACGGCGGGCATGATGCTCGGATCGCCTGCGTATCTTGCGCCGGAGCAACTCCTGTCACAGCCGATCACGCCGCGCACCGATGGCTATTCGCTCGGTGTCACGATGTATGAGGCGCTTCTGGGGGAGCATCCGTATGTGGGGCTGCCTGCCAATCAGGTACTGCTGCGGATTGTGCGCCAGACCTTTCCGCCCATCACATCGCTGCGCCCCGATCTACCGGAGTCGCTCGATGACTTCTTCAAAATGGCGACGGCCTATAAGCCGGAAAATCGCTATCCTGATATCCTGGCGATGGCCGCCGCCTATCATGCGGCGGTGGCTGTGCCGTAGAGGGCTGCCCCGCCGCAATAGGCTGTTAGGCGATGGTCGGTACGCTTGAGAACGCCTGTACCGTCATATACAGCAGGAGCAGGCAGCCTAATGTCCAGCAGGCCACACGCGGCATATTATCGCGCACAAGCTGCTCAATCAGTCGGTCATCCTTGCCATCTTTGTCCAGCTTGTTGTGTTTGGGGACTTCGATCACGATGGTCGTCACCAGAATGATCAACGTGCATAAGGCGACCAGCAGCGCGGCCCACAACGGTACTGCTGGCGGACGCACGATCACCAATACCCATGAGGCCAGACAGGTCAGCACGGCGGGGATGACAAACACCGGAATCAGGCGGCGGCCTGAACTGACATGGAAGGGAATAAACTCCGCTTTGCCCACCAGCGCATAGGTCGGGTACGCCATGACTTGCAGCATCTAACTGCCGCACGCCCCATAAAAATAAAACACCGTCACCAACAACAGAAAAAGATGTGCTGCATCCATTTCAACCATCCCTCATCCGTGAATTTGCCAGACTATAACACGCGGCAAGCAGCGACGGTCTATCTGTTTGGCTAGGCATGACAGGGGATTATGGGGAAGAGGAAAAGACATCAAAATCAAACGGGCAACCCATGGGTCGCCCCTACAAATACCATGTAGAAGAGCAGCACATTGGTCGATGTACGGAACAGCGTGGTGAGTGATTGTGATTCGTAAAATCGTGTTGGTGTAGGGGCGACCCATGGGTCGCCCGCTGGAAATCGACATCTTGGGCATGACATGTCAAGCGTAGCCACCGCAGGTATGCCCCTACGAATGGATAGGATATCTCACGCCCCGCCTGCAAAAATATACTGATCGAGAAAGGCATTGCGGAATTTGCCTGTCGGATCAGCGTCGCGCAGCAGACGTTGAAAATCAGGCATTTTTTCGTAGCAGGAGGCCACATAATCCGCTGACAAGGTAAATAGCTTGCCCCAATGCGGACGCACCGCAAACGGCTGTAACTGGGCTTCAATCACAGGCAGGACGTTTTGCACCGCTGCCCAATCCTGCTTCCATGTAAAGTGAATGGCGACACACGCCTGTCCATAACACGGACTCATCCACAGGTCGTCAACGGCAATTGTGCGGATTTCTGAGATGAGAAGATGCGGCGCGATAATGTCCCCCAGCGCATGGATCCGTGCGAAGGCCACCGGGGCATGATGGCGCGGCACAAAATATTCGGTCTGCAATTCTTCACCGAAGCTGGGCATAAAGTTCATGCGGAAATGCGGCAGTCGTTCGTTCCAAGAGCCTTCAACGCCCATCTGCTGCGTGCAGGGCTCCACAGGCGCGGCGGCAATCGGGGACATGGGCATGGTCGCTCGTGCTGCGCCGTAAAAGTCATCCTGCCCCCAGAAGGTAGCGTTGGCATCCACACGGCTCTTAAGCCAGATCATCGCAAATGCCGATGTTTGCCATGTCGTGAACAGGCTGACGCTGTAGGCCGACGAGAAAATCTCTTCAAAATGAGCGTCCATCTGCGTGCGCGGCAGATTGACATACACATCCTGTCGCATCTGGAAGCTTGGCACAATATCCAGCGTCATCTGTGTCACCACGCCCAGGCCGCCCAATCCCACCACCGCGCCTGCAAAATCGGCATCCTGGCGCGATAAGGCGCGTATCTCTCCCTCGGCTGTGACCATCTCCAGCGCGGATACCGCCGTCGCCAGATTGCCATTGCGATCTCCTGAGCCATGTGTGGCTGTCGCGCACGCCCCCACCACAGAAATATGCGGCAGTGAGGCCATATTGTGTAGCGCAAAGCCTTCTGCGTTCAGATATTCTGCCAGTTCGCCGTAGCGGATGCCCGCCTCAACTGTCACGGTGTGCTGTTCCCGATCTAAGGCCACGATGTGATTGAGATGGCTGAGGGACAGATGATCGTGCTCAGTATCGGCAATGCGATTGAACGAATGGCGTGTCCCCAGCGCCTTAATCTTGCGACTGGCCTTGACCAGCGCCTGAACCTGCTCAAGGGTGGTGGGAGAATGCAGACGAGCGGCCTGATACTCAAGATTCCCGGCCCAATTTTTGTGTTGCGTTGTCATGTGTATGCGATCTCTCGTGTGTGGCAAGTGTGCTTTATTTTACCGAAAAAGCGCCGTAAAGCCCCTGCCTTCAGGCATGGGGATATAAGGCGTAGGAGCACAAACCACTTTTTCTGATAGACTCGTCTATGAGATGGGGCATCATCTCATACTGTCT